>CBHTTJ010000169.1:0-13044 GCA_966095605.1 uncultured bacterium
GGGCTTTCAGCCCTGGGGACAGGGAAACGAAATGTTTACTTTGCCAATTGCCGACTTTTCAAAGGTGGGCTAATTTCCCGGCCACATGTTCGAAATCGCCAAAACGCAAATTGGAAACGCTGTCGAGAAACTCGCTCACCTACGGAGGTTTCTTTGACGTCCCCAGCTCGCAAAAACGACTGGCAGAACTAGACGCCTTGATGGCGCAGGACACCTTCTGGAATAACCGCGAACAAGCCCAAAAGCTGATCGATGAAGCGAATACCATTCGCAAAAAAATCGATCCCCTGCTCAAAGCGGAAAAGCAGGTTGAAGATTTCAAGGTGATGGTGGAACTCGGCGAAGCCGAACCCGCGGCGTCCCAGGCGGAAATCGATGCGGAACTCACCCGCGACCTCGAAAAATTTTTCCGTCAGCTCGATCTCACGGAACTGAAAGTTTTCCTCAACGGACCGCAGGATAAAAACAACGCGATTCTCAATATCAACGCCGGAGCCGGTGGCACCGAAGCGCAGGATTGGGCGGAAATGCTTTCGCGTATGTATCAACGCTGGGCGGAAAGTCGCGGCTGGGAAGTGGAAGTGACCGACGCCTTGCCCGGTGAAGGCGCTGGATTGAAAAGCATCACGATGGTGTTTCGCGGTGAGAATGCCTATGGCTTTGCGAAAGCCGAACGCGGAGTTCATCGCCTGGTCCGTATTTCTCCGTTCGACGCCAATAAGCGTCGTCACACCAGTTTCTCCAGTGTCGACGTCATTGCCGAAATCGAAGAGGACAACACTGAAATTGTGCTCCCGCCGTCCGAACTGCAGGTCGACACCTATCGTTCCGGCGGTAAAGGCGGTCAGAACGTTAACAAAGTTGAAACTGCCGTCCGCATCACGCACTTACCGACCGGCATTGTCGCGGCGTCGCAGACACAACGTTCGCAACATCAAAACCGCGCAACCGCGATGCGCATGTTGATTTCGAAATTGATGGCGAAAAAGATGGACGAACAGAAGGCGGAGGCCGAACGCTTTTACGCGGAAAAAGGAAGCATTTCCTGGGGGAATCAAATTCGCAGTTATGTTTTCCAACCGTATCGCATGGTGAAAGATTTGCGCACGGGCGTCAGCACCAGCGATGTGCAAGGTGTGATGGACGGCGATCTGGATCCGTATGTGAACGGATGGTTGCGCGCGGGATCGCCGACCAAACGCATGGCCAATGTGAAGGATGATGAGGAATGAGCAATATTCTCGACACCATCGTTGAACAGAAAAAACGGGAAGTCGCTGCGTTACCCAATCGCCCGTTAGCCGCCGGCGATCTTCACGATGCGATGCTCGAGCGGAATGAACGTCGCGATTTTTTCGCCGCATTGAAGAACCCGCGTCGCGGCAAAGTGGCGTTGATTGCTGAAGTAAAGAAAGCCTCTCCGTCCGCGGGAATCATCTGTAAAGATTTCGATCCAATTCGCATCGCCAAAGAATACGAAGCCGCCGGGGCGAGCTGCCTTTCCGTGCTTACCGATGAAAAATTTTTCCAGGGCTCGCTTGATTACCTGAAACAGATTCGTGAAGCGGTGAAGATTCCCCTGCTCCGCAAAGATTTCATCATCGATGAACGGCAGATCCTCGAAGCCATCGAATGGGGAGCCGACGCGATTCTCCTGATCGTCGCGATTCTTTCGGACGCGCAGTTGAAACATTTTCACACCCTGGCCAGTGACGCCGGTCTCGCCGTGCTCGTGGAAGTTCATGACGAAGAAGAGTTGCAACGTGCGCTGGCAATCAATGCGCCGTTGATTGGCGTGAACAATCGGAATCTCAAAACCTTTAGAGTCGACCTTGCAACTACTGAACGGTTAGCGGCTCAAATCGGAAGAGAACGTTTGCAACGCACTGTTCTCGTTGGCGAAAGCGGGATCAACACGCGCGCCGATGTGGAGCAATTGGAACGCTGTGGCGCAAAAGCAATTCTCGTCGGCGAATCAATCGTCAAACAGGGCAATATTTCCGCGAAAATTGCTGAGCTGTTAGGAAGTTAAGCGCCATTTAATTTCCAAAAACAGAATTGGAAAGCGATCTCGTCCTTTGCTATTTTCCCCTACCGATTCCTAATGAATTGTTTCAAATATCTGGGTTGGGTGTTGCTTGCTTTGGCTTTGCCTGCATTTGCCAGCGAGCGCAAAGCGCCTCCGGGCACGTTCCAACTGCCCGCCTGCCCTCCCGATTGGAAAGTCGAAGTCGTTGCTTCCGCTCCGCAAGTCAGTAATCCCTCTGTCATTTGCTGCGCGCCCGATGGGCGGATTTTCGTTGGCGAAGATCCCATGGACATGGGCAAGCCGGCGAGCCAGCCAGCGGATCGTGTTCTTTGTATTCATCCCGATGGCCATATCACGGTTTTCGCGACGAACCTCTACGCGGTCTATGGCCTGCAATACATCGACGGCAAAGTTTACATCCATCACACACCGAAATTCAGCGTCTTCGACGACGACAATGGAGTTGGCACCAATCGCATCGATTTGATCGAGAGCGACAACCCGCATCCCTGGGCACCGACCTTTAACGATCATATTCCTTCTAATTTCCGACTCGGACTCGACGGCTATTTATATATCAGCACCGGCGACAAAGGCATTTACGGAGCGGTCGGCAAAGACGGTCGCAAATTGGAACTGCACGGCGGCGGTATTTTTCGGATGCGCCCCAATGGAACCGAGCTGGAGGTGTACGCCAGCGGCACACGCAATCACATGGACATTGCGATCAATGCCGAGGACGAAATGTTCACGATGGATAACACGGACGACGGACAAGGCTGGTGGACGCGTGTAACGCACATGGTCGATTCCGGGTACTATGGATATCCGTACGATTACAAACCACAACGTCCTTATACGTTATGGATGATGACGGATTACGGTGGAGGCGCGCCCACGGGAGCGATCGCCTATAATGAAGATGCGCTGCCAGAAGAATATCGTGGGAATCTTTTTATGTGCGATTGGGCCAAGGCCGCAGTGCTTCGTTTGCAGGTGGAACGCACCAACGCGACCTATCGAATCACAGCGCGGAAACAACACGACAAGGATTTGGATTTCTTAAACAAGAAACTAGAGGACGCTTATCCGAGCTTCTTCACCCCGGTCGGCATTGCCACGATTCCTGATGGTTCGGGCTTTTACGTCACGGACTGGTTTTGGGTCGGTTGGCAGAACCATTCTGGCGAAAATAATATTTCGGAAGGCATCGGCCGCGTCCTGAAAGTGACTTACACCGGGAAACTGAATCCCGCGCCGAAACCGTCGTGGTTTGTCGCCGCAGGAACCAATAGGAAATTCAAATCCTCCACCAAAGACCTCATCAAAGGGCTGTCCCATCCAGCGCAAAGCGTGAGACTGGTCGCGCAACGTCGTTTGGCAGATCGCAAATTTGATGGATATAGTCGCATCGTTTCATTACTGAAGGATTCAAAGGCTCCGGCTTATGCAAAGTGGTCAGCAATCTGGACGCTTGATTCGATTGATGGCGGAAAAAAGGGACGCAGCACCATCATCGCCGCACTGAAGGACAAGGATATAAGCGTGCGCATGCAAGCCGCTCGACAACTCGGCACGCGTGGTGTTAGAGAGGCTGTTACTCCTTTGATATCCATGTTGTCGGATACAAACCCGGCGATTGTCTTTCGAGCGGCCACAGCGCTTGGACGGATTGGAGACCGAAACGCAACGAAACCGCTTATTGCTGCTCTGACGCAAAAAGATTTATTCGCGCGCTATGCCGTGTTCAAGGCGTTAAATCGCATTGGTGTTACTGATGGCAAAGCATGGTCGGAGATAGTGAAAGGTTTGACCGATGCGAAGCCTGAAATTCGCGAAGGGGTGGGCTTTGCCTTGCGTGAAACCTACGACACCAATCTGGCCAATGTTCTGATCACCGCGGCAGCAGACCAATCTCTGACGCCAACCGTTCGCAGCAATGTTCTTGGCCTTTTGACACAGATTCATCGCAAGCAACCGGCATGGAATGGCGATTGGTGGAATACCGGTCCAGCCAGCAGCTCTCCTCCGGCACGATCCGTCAATTGGGAGGGCACTGATTCGATAGCGACTGCGATGCGCACCGCAACCGTTGATCCCGAGGTTTCCATTCGCCGGGTTGCATTCGAGTGGACTCGCGCTTCGCACGATGTCGCTTCCGCGCCGCTGTTGCGTGAGATGTTCAACAAGGAACAAAACGAAGATTTAAAAGTCAGTATTGTGCGTGCATTGGGAGAACTTAAAGACAAGGAAAGCAGTGGATTTATTCGCGAGCTCCTGACCAATTCGGTCGTCGCCAGCAGCTTATTCAATGAAGCCATCGATGCGGCCGGGAAAATTAACACACCCGAACTCAACAATACCCTGGTCCAGGTCGCAGAGCGCAATCTTCCATCGGCCACGCTGATCAAATTGCTCGACAGCTTCGGCATCGCCCACAATACAAATGCCGCAGCGGTCATGGGGAAACATCTCACGCACACTGAGGCAGCCGTTCGTCAGAAAGCTGAAGCCGCTTTGATCCAAATTGGAGGCGAACCAGCCGCCAAAGAATTTCTCGCTGTTTTAAATACCGTCTCTGACATCGAACCCCGACGGGCAGCCGCAAAAGCATTGGGAACACTAAAGGCAAAAGTTGCGGTGTCTGCCTTGATCGATGCGAGCACAAATCCATCCCTGCGCGACGAAGCGACAACCGCTTTAACCCAAATGCCTGAAGCCAGCGCATTAGACGCCTTCCTCGTGGGACTCGAATCCAAGAACGCGACCATTCGCGCTCAATGCCAAAAAGCCATCGAAACAATTCGAGACACGGCCCTGCCCTTCATCGAAACAAAAGTTACCACGAACGCCCTTTCCACTGATTTGATCGGGACCTTGCAAAAAATTTATTCCGCTCACAATGCCGCGGTCAAAGGTCCGTTATTCAAAGTGCACGCCACGCAGTTGACTCCGAAAGATTATGAATCCTTCGCACTGAAAAACGGCGGCGATAAAGACCTGGGTAAAAAAATCTTTTACAACATCGATGGCGTTGCCTGCTCTCGTTGCCACAAGGTCAATGGTGAAGGTGGCGAAATTGGGCCAGACCTCAGCGATGTCGGAAAACGTTACGGGCCGGCTGGAGTTATCAATTCGGTGCTATATCCATCAGCCCAAATTTTGGATGGATACCAAATTACCAACTTCGAACTTAAAGATGGCGAAGAAGTATCAGGCGCAATTCGTGCCGAGAACGTCGATGAAGTAACGGTTTTGGATGGTTTGGGTGAGAAACACCTTATTAAGAAAACGGATATCCAATCGCGCAAGACCAGCAAGGTTTCATTGATGCCCGAAGAATTGCACAGCAGTTTGACCCTGCTCGAGTTTGCGAATCTTATTGCCTACGTTTCCGGTAACCAGAAGCCGACGGCGATTACTCCGCCGACGACAACGCCAAAGACAAATCAGGTCATCAAATTGACGCCGGTACAGATGACTTATAATACGGTTTCCAATCCTGCTTCAACAAACGCTGTCATTCCCCCGGCTGCTCCAATTCCCGAGCGCCCCGAGACGAACGGCCCGCCCAAGCCGAGAAAATTTAATCCGCCTCCGCCGCCCCCACCGCCGCCAATTCCCGAACGGCATGATGGAACGAATGTTCAAACCATTCCATTCCCTCCCGCTTTGGATCAGGTCATCGCCCCACAGGAAAAATAATTCCTGGCCGGCAAGCGAATTCAGAACGGTTTCATTTCGTCTGAACAGCGATGCTATTTCGTATCGCGTTCTTATTCTTTGTCTTTTCAGTTCTGTCCGGGACCGCTTTCGGATCACAAGGTCTGAAAGTCATCGCTCGGAAAGACTCCATTTCGTTGATCGCGTCAAAGGAGCTTTTACCGTGCGATGCCATTGAACTGGCGCCAAATCAAGAGACCGCTACCAGCACAACCACATCCATTCGCCTGGAAAAACGAGAAACCATTATTCCGCGCCTCAATCAGGCAAGGGATCGCATTTACTCCGGATTTTGCGCCGTTCGTGACGGAAAACCGTTGGGAAAGATTCAATTTGTGGAAGAGTTTGAAGGTGTTTCGATGAATACGGAGGCGTATCCAAAAGCCAAAAGCAAAAAAGGACTTCAAGTACAGATGATTGAAGACGCGCTGGCACTTGGCGTGAAACACGCGGCCTTGAATTTTGACTTTGGCCGAATGGTTGCGTTAGCGCCCGCAACTGATGATCTGGCGTGGCAAATGGACGGACAAACGTTTCATTTCCGCCGCAGCTACATTGAACAGACAGATACCCGGATTAAAACGCTTTCTGACAAGGGGATTCTCGTCACGTTGATTCTTTTGAATTACGAAAACGGCAATGAAGAGCAGAACAAAATCCTACTGCATCCCAATTATGATAAAAAGTGTCCGGAACATTTAAGTGCATTCAATACGCAGACTTCAGAAGGTCTGGCGTGGTTTAAAGCCTGTGTCGAATTCCTGGCGAATCGATATTCAGAAAAAGGTTTTCCAAACGGAAGAGTCGTTAACTACATCGTGGGCAACGAGGTGAATTCACATTGGTGGTGGGCAAACATGGGTCATGTTTCACTCAACGATTTTGTCGATGACTACGCCCGCACGGTTCGAATCTGTAATACCGCCGTCCGCAAATTTTCTTCCAGCGCGCGCGTTTTTCTTTCCTTGGAACATCATTGGAACATTCGTTATTCGGCGGGTGAAGCGACACAAACTTTCCCCGCGCATCCATTCCTCGATCGCTTTAACGAGGTCGTGACCGCGTCAGGCAATTTTGATTGGCACCTGGCATATCATCCTTATCCGGAAAACCTTTTCAATCCGCGCACGTGGGAAGATAAAACCGCCACATTTTCTTCAAATACCAAGCGGATCAATTTCAAAAACCTGGAAATGCTTACGCAATATTTTCGCCTGCCTTCCCTTCTCTATCGTGGCTCGCCACGGCATGTCATTTTATCGGAACAGGGTTTTCATTCAGATGGAACTGCCGAGGGAGAACGCTTGCAGGCTGCGGCCTACTGTTACGCCTATTATAAGACTGATCATCTGGATGGTATTGACTCCTTCATTTTACACCGACACGTAGATCACCCCGCAGAAGGCGGGTTGAATCTGGGTCTCTGGAGGCGGAACGGTGACACCGCGGAGCCATTGAGTAAAAAGCCGATATACGACGTTTTCCTTAAGGCAGATACGACTGAATGGAAGGAAGCATTCCAATTCGCCTTACCAATCATCGGCATTCGCCAATGGAAAGACCTGTCCCACAGCGGGCGCTCCAAAAAGTGAGAGTGGTTTGCCGGTTGCTTATAGGGTTCTTATGAAGTTTGCGAAAACTGCAGCGACACTCCTCACCCTGTGCCTTGCCGTATCGCCTTTGGCCGCCAAGGACAAAAATAAGGAGCACGGCCACGGAAACAAGAAACACGACTCTGGTTCGACGGAAAAATCAGAGGGTGCGAAGCCATCCATCAAAGCCGACGGTAAATTTTCTCTTTCAGTAAAGGAACGCGAGGTCATCCAGACTTACGTGAACGACTTCAGCGAAGGGAAAGGCAAAAAGAAGCACGGAGGTTTGCCGCCAGGTCTTCAAAAGAAGATTGAACGTGGAGGCGAATTACCGCCCGGCTGGCAAAAGAAGGTAGCGGTCGGAGAAACAATGCCACCGGAAGTTTTGAAGGAATGCAAACCCCTTCCCAAAGAGCTCATCGTAAAGCTGCCCGCTCCGCCTGTCGGAACCATTACGGTATCGGTTGATGGAAAGATCGTTCGTTTAATGGAAGCAACGAAAAAGATTCTGGATGTGTTTGAAATTCCTGTTCCTTCCCTGAGCAAGCGTTAACTCTATTTTTCTCCTGCGCAAAAGAAACGGCGCCGGCGTTATGCCGGCGCCCGTCTATTTTAAATAAAAACCGAATTAAAGATTTCGACGCTTGACCGTCAGCTGAGCGAGCGAGTGCGCCAACGATGCAGCGACTCATGCGGATTCCTCGTCGTCGAGCTTTTCAGCCATGCGAGCTTCAGCGCGACGGCGTGCTTCTTCCGCTTTTGCTTCGTCAATGTTTTCGGCCTTGATCGCCATGTCGGTCAGAATGGCAACACGGTTTCCGGTAATTTCCACAAAGCCTTCGCCAATTGCCAGAAGGTGATCCTGGCCATTCTTGCGTGCGATGACTTCGCCCGGGACAACCTGTGCCATCAAAGGAACGTGATTTGGGTAAATACCCATTTCACCTTCCGCTCCAGGCAGCGTCACCATTTCCACATCTTCGGAATAGGTTTTCGCGTCTGGCGTGACGATTTCGAGCTTAAGAGTATTGGCCATGGAACGGCTTATTCTTTGATTTCGTCGATGCTGCCCTTCATGTAGAAGTCCTGTTCGGCAACATCATCATGTTTGCCTTCGAGAATTTCTTTGAACGCACGCACGGTTTCAGCGACAGGGACCTGTTTACCTTTGCGACCAGTGAACTGTTCAGCAACGGTGAACGGCTGGCTGAGGAACTTCTGGATACGACGAGCACGATTGACCGTCGTCTTGTCTTCAGGAGACAACTCATCCATACCGAGAATCGCGATGATGTCCTGCAAATCTTTGTAACGTTGCAACACCTTTTGGACGCCACGGGCGACGTCGTAGTGTTCTTTGCCGACAATTTCCGGCGTCAACGCACGGGAATTCGAGGCCAAAGGATCGACAGCCGGAAAGATACCCAATTCCGCGATGGAACGCTCCAACACGATCGTCGCGTCAAGATGCGCAAACGTGGTCGCCGGCGCCGGATCAGTCAAGTCGTCCGCAGGCACGTAAACAGCTTGGAAGGACGTGATCGAACCTTTCTTCGTGGAAGTAATGCGTTCCTGCAGATCACCCATTTCGGACGCGAGAGTCGGCTGGTAACCGACAGCTGACGGCGTACGACCGAGCAGAGCGGACACTTCGGAACCGGCCTGCGAGAAACGGAAAATGTTATCGACGAAGAGCAACACGTCCTGGTTCTTCTCATCACGGAAATATTCCGTCACGGACAACGCGGACAATGCCACGCGCAAACGTGCGCCTGGCGGCTCATTCATCTGGCCATACACGAGACCGATCTTGGAACCAGTCTTGACGATCGGCAGACCGTTCGCCCCGATTTTCGGATGACCTTTTTCATCCTTCTCGACCTTGATGACGTCTGCTTCAACCATTTCGTTGTAAAGATCGTTACCTTCACGGGTGCGTTCACCGACACCTGCGAACATCGACACACCGCCGTGCAGCTTGGCGATATTGTTGATCAGCTCCATGATGACGACTGTCTTACCGACACCGGCACCACCGAACGCGCCGACTTTGCCACCCTTCAAGAAGGGGCAGATCAAGTCGATGACTTTAATACCGGTGGTCAAAACTTGAGGAGATGTCGATTGGTCAACGAGTGCGGGAGCGGCGCGATGAATCGGGTAATATTTGTCGGCCTTGACCGGACCTTGCTCGTCCACGGGTTCACCGATCACGTTGAACACGCGGCCCATGACGCCTTCGCCAACGGGCATGGAAATCGGCGCACCGGAATCGGTGACTTCAATACCACGTTTCAAACCTTCGGTTGAGCCCATGCAAACCGTACGCACCCAATTATCGCCAAGGTGCTGTTCTACTTCGAGGGTTTGCTTGGTTTTGCCCTGACCAGGAACCTCAAATTCCACGGTGAGCGCATTATAAATAGCCGGCAATTGACCGGAGAACTCAACGTCAACGACGGGACCGATGACTTGAACAATTTTACCTTTATTCATTGATTAAATTATTGGCCATGCGCGAAAACGGGCTGCAACCTGGCCGGGTTTACAAAACGAAATTCGTTTCAGGAGCCGAGAATTTACGTGCGCCCGGCCATTAGTGTCAAGGTGGAGTATTCGAAAAATTTATATTCGTTTTGGACTGATAAGATCAATTAGTGGCATAAATTTCCCTGAACCGGTCATTCATAATACAATTAGTGGAAAAGATGCCGACAAAATTCTTCCCATAATCGGTTTTATCTACGACAGTTTAAATATCACACGAAATTCGACCGGCCGGACATTTGCTTCAACAATTCGTTAACGTCCGCCAACCATGAGTAAAGCAAGAATTCTTATTGTCGAAGACGAGCCCATCACAGCGATGGATGCGCAACGACGGCTGCTTCGTCTCGGTTACGAAGTCGCCGGACGCTGTGACGCAGGGATGATCGCGATTCAAAAGGCCAAGGAGCTCCAGCCCGACGTCATTCTCATGGATATTAATCTGAGGGATGACATGGACGGCATCACCGCAGCGGCCATAATTAATAAGGATAAAAAAACTCCGATCATTTTTGTCACCTCCAGTTCCGACGACGACACGCTCGAACGCGCCAAGATCACCGAACCTTTTGGGTATCTCCTGAAGCCCATTGAAGAACGGGAGTTGCAGATCACGATTGAGGTCGCGCTTTATCGTCATCGCATGGAAACCGAACGAGAGAGGCTCGCGCGGGAACTTCAGGAATCAAATGCCCGGGTAAAAACCCTCTCTGGATTGCTGCCAATCTGTGCCGGCTGCAAACAGATTCGTGACGATAAAGGATATTGGAGTCAGGTCGAAGTTTACATCCGCGATCATTCCGAAGCAGATTTCACCCACAGTCTTTGCCCCAAATGCGCGGAGGAAAGTCTCAAGGAATTTTTGAAGCATAGCCCGAAACCACCCGAACAAAGGGAATAATCAATTCCTCTTCAGACTTTCGGCGACAGCCCCCAGCAAGTGCTCCGGCAAGAAAGGTTTTTCCAGGCGTTTAATATTACCCTGCTCTTGCAGGTTTTCGATTTTCCGTTCGTCGAAATGTCCGCTGATGGCGATGATTTTCGCCTGTGGAGAAATTTTCAGAATAGCTCGGATCATTGCCGTACCTTCCAGGTGAGGCATGGTCATATCCGTCAGCACGATCGCAATCTTATCCTGGTTTTGAACGTAAATAGTGAGACCGTCCACTCCGTCCGTGGCACACAGCACGGAATAACCAAACTTTTCGAGTGTCACCTTCATTGTCTGGCGCACCGCCGCTTCGTCATCAACGATGAGAACCAATTCGCCATTCCCGCGAGGCAACACCGCATTCCTCGATTCAACGCCCGCATGCGTTTTCGTCGCCACCGCCGGCACATAGACTTTAAAAGTCGTTCCTTTACCCAGTTCGGTGTAGACGTGAATAAATCCTTCGTGACTCTTCACGATACCTTTAACGGTGGATAATCCCAGGCCAGTCCCCTTTCCGATTTCTTTTGTCGTGAAAAACGGGTCGTAAATTTTTTCAACAATGTTGGCAGGAATGCCGGTGCCAGTGTCCGTAACGGCAATCACGACATACAGCCCGGGACGCGCCTCGGGATGCAGCAGCGCATAACTTTCACCAATGGACAAATTTTCTGCGGTGATCTCAATACGTCCACCATTCGGCATGGCGTCACGCGCATTAACACTGAGGTTCAGCAAGACTTGATTCAGCTGAGTCGCAATCCCTTTGATGTTCCAAAGATCTTTTGCAACCTTCGTGCGAATCTCAAGTGTCCGCGGCAATGTTTCCTTCAGCATGTTCTGAATTTCCGCGATGAGATGGGACACCTGTAATTCAATCTTTTCACCTTCGACTCCACGCGCAAAGGTCAACACCTGCCGAATAAGATCTGCCCCCCGTTGCGCGCTGGTTTCCAAAGTCGTCAACAGTTGAGTCGATTCCTCGTCGTCATGTTTCATTTTGAGCAACTGAGAAACCATCAGGACCGGAGCCAGGACGTTATTGAGATCGTGCGCAATACCACCGGCAAGAACGCCGATACTTTCCATGCGTTGGGCGCGCAGGAATTGTGACTCCAGATTCTTCTTTTCGGTAATGTCCACAGCGACACCACCGAGGAATTTTTCTCCACGGGTATTGAGGAAAGGAAATTTAAAGACGAGCCATTGATGAGCGGTGCCGTCCGGAGTCGGAACCATTTCAAGGAATTCCTGGGATTGGCCTTTGGTAATGATACTCGCGTCATTGTCCATCACCTGTTTGGCAATGTTCGACGGCAGCCAATCAGCGTCCGTCTTTCGCAGAAAATTGGGCATGTTCTGATGAAAGATCCGCTCAAAGGTTTTATTGATGTAAACGTAACGCCCCTTTGAATCCTTCATGAAGGCAACCGTCGGACTGTTATCAATAAAAGCAGAAAAGCGCGCCTCGCTTTCCTCGAGCTGCGCCATCGCCTGTTTGAAAGCTTTTTGTCGTTCCGATTCCGTTAAAGCACGGCGAATCGACGGAGGCAGCCGTTTCAAGCGAGATTTAAGAACGTAATCCGTGGCTCCCTGTTTAAACGTTTCAATCGCCAGATCTTCGTCCATGCTTCCGGTGACGAAAATAAATGGCACGTCCGGAAGTTCGCGGCGCGCGATCTCCAAAGCTGCATTGCCGCCGAAGCCCGGGACATTTTGATCCGCCAGAATTAGATCATAGGTGTCGCCGGTCAGTTGGTTGAGAAATTTTTCCCCAGTGGAAACGGAGGTAATTTGACACTCAATACCTTCTGTCTTTAAAACGCGTCGCACCAAAGCAGCGTCGCTCTCATTATCCTCAAGATGAAGCACTCGCAACACATGGGTTGCCGTCTGTTGTTCCATACCTAATAGACCTTTCTTTGTTCAGGACGATGGCTTGCCGAACTCAGGGATTTGGCAGAGTAAGCCGCATTGCCTTGATCTTGTCGAATCTATTTTCCGTCATCAACCGCAGTATGGGGATTAGGCAACGCGATTACAACCTTCTATTAATTAGCTACTTATAAAACCCAATCCTTCCATGGCTGATTTCAGATAATTTTTTTCCCACGAAGCCGACAAAGGTTCAAACCTCCAAAAAGGACGTCTCGGAAAGACTTTCCGAGACGAGCCAGAGTTCCGGCACGGGTCGGAAAGGCTTTCCATGGCGCCCCGGAGTT
>CBHTTJ010000170.1:0-12843 GCA_966095605.1 uncultured bacterium
CCGAGGATCGAATTTGTTTCCAATTCGACTTCCGGGAGCGCTCCCGAAAGTCGAAAGTACTGGAAAAAAGAGATGGGAGGGAGCAGCGGGACCGAATGGTCGCGAGACGATCGAGTTTACGAAATTTTCCTAAAGTTTCTCACCCGCCACAATCACCTCAACGCCCTTTTCCCGAATCGCAGCGAGAATTTCCTGGGGCGCCCGGTTATCCGTGACAATCGTATCGACTTGATGAAGGTCGCATAAAGCGGAGACGGATTTGCGACCGAGCTTGGCAGAATCGAGGCAAAAGATGACTTTTTGTGCGGCTTCGATCATCGCCCGTTGAATATCAATCAAAAGGCCGTGAGAATTCGTAATGCCTTCCGGAGTAATCCCTCCCGAACTCATGATGGCAACGTCGGCATGGATTTTTGAAAAGGATTCCACGGCCAACGGTCCGACCAATACACCAAGTCGAGGATAAATCACACCCCCGGAAACAACGACTTCGACCCGCTGCGATGAGGCAAAGTGATTTGCGACGGGAAGGGAGTTCGTGATGATCTGGAGCGTCTTGTTTTCCAGGTGCCGTGCGACGTGGTAGGTCGTCGTGCCCGCATCGATGATCACTGTCTGATTCGGCTGAATCAATTCGGCACAGCAACGGCCGATCGCTTCTTTTTCTCCCAATTGATGGGTGTCGCGAGTGGAAAACGTAAATTCGTCGGACCGCGGTTCAGAAAGACGGGCGCCGCCGTGGGTGCGACGAATCGTCCCCTTGGTTTCGAGAGCGGTAAGGTCCCGTCGGATCGTTGAAACAGAGCTATCGAGCTGAACTGCCAGTTCTTCCAAAGACGCGAACTCCACCTTCTGCAGGTAGGTCTCAATTCGATGTTGGCGCTCTTCCGAAGACATGGTTTTGTTTCTTCTTGGTAATTTTTGAAACATTTTGGAAGATTTTGCAAGAAATAGTTGACGTCTTTGGAAGATTTTGGAAACATTCAGTCGAATTTTGACGAAAATGGCCGCTCCAAGTCCAGCAACACACCGCGCAGTGGTCGAACACATGGTTCGACAGGCAGTTTACCAAAAACTCGGTAAACCTTTGCCGCGTACGGCTTCCGCGCCGAATCCTTTGGTTGTAAACGTCAGTGCGCGTCATTGTCACCTGACGCAGGAGGCGGTGGAAATTCTTTTCGGGAAGGGACACAAACTGCAGGTCCACAAATGGCTTTACCAGGATGGACAATTTGCCGCGAAGGAAACTTTAACGCTGATTGGACCGCGTAGCCGCGTGATTTCAAATCTGCGTATCCTTGGTCCTTGTCGCAATTTGAACCAGGTGGAATTGGCTTACACGGATGCTATCGCGCTTGGTTTTGAGATTCCTTTGCGTCCCTCGGGTAATATTAAAGATACTCCGGGCGGAATGTTGATGGGGCCTGCGGGGTTTTTTGAGATGGAGAATGGAATTATCCGCGCGTTGCGTCACGTGCACATGCATCCAAACGATGCGGCATATTACGGCGTGAAAGCAGGGGATGATATGAAGTTAAAGATCGGCGGTCCTTGCGCGATCACTCTCGACAAGATGTTGGTGCGTGTGGATCCGAGTTTCAAATTGGAAGTTCACATCGACACCGACGAAGGTAACGCCTGCAATCTGCAATCGGACACGCCTTGCGAACTGGTTAAATAAATTTTCAGAACACAAAACATTCAACTGAACAATAGAACAATATGAGCGAAGCAATCGGAATGATTGAAACGAAGGGCTACACCGGAAGCATCGAAGCTACTGATGCCATGGCCAAAGCCGCAAATGTCACCATCGCAAAGACCATCGCCATCGGCGGCGGTCTGATCACGGTTATCTGCCGTGGCGACGTCGCCAGCGTGAAAGCGGCGATCGATGCCGGCAGTAAAGCCGCCAGCAAAGTCGGCGAACTCGTCGGATCACACGTCATTGCCCGTCCACACGAAGATCTCGCGAAGGTGTTCCTCGGCGACAACGGTGCTGCGGTAGCGAAGAAATAATCGTCAATCGTAAATCTTAAATCGTAAATCAATTTATGGCTCAACAAGCAATTGGAATGATCGAATGCAAAGGTCTGTGCGCTGTTTTCGAAGCGACGGACGCTGCGCTGAAAGCTGCTAACGTCACGTTCACCGGTTGGGAAAAAATCGGCAGTGGTTATGTCACTGCGTTTTTCCGCGGCGACGTCGCCAGCGTGAAAGCCGCCACGGATGCCGGCGCTGCTGCTGCCTCTCAGGTCGGACAAGTTGTCAGCGTGCAAGTGATTCCACGGCCGCATGAAGGTTTGGCCGGATTGGGTAAGTGGTTGGTGCAGTAAAGGCGAGATGCTGGATACCGGTTTCTGGATGCTAGATGCCAGAATCGGAATTTCATCCAGCATCAAGGATCAAGCATCCAGTATCCATGAAAGTTCTCGTCGCCAATCTCGGTTCCACGTCACTCAAGTGGCGATTGTTTGATTTTTCAAACGGCCAGGAACAGATGTTGCACAAAGGTGGTCTCGAACGCGTTGCGGATTATCCCAAAGCGATTGAGGAATGCCTGGCGCAGTTGCTCGACGCAGGACATATCACCAGCGAGAAGGATCTGGCGGCGGTCGGTTTCAAAACGGTCATTGCGAAAGGTATCAGCGGCTGCGTGCGTCTCGACGAAACTGTCGTCAAAGCGATGGAGGCCTACAACGGCATCGCTCCCGCGCACAATCCGCCTTACATCACCGGCATTCGTCTCTTCGCTCAGCGGATGCCGAAAACGCCATTGGTCGGTTTGTTTGAAACGGCCTTTTATCAATACGCGCCGGAAGCGGCGATGCGATATGCAGTTCCCGAGGAATGGACCGAAGCGGGTGTTCGTCGCTGGGGATTTCATGGAGCCAGTCACAAGTTTATCGCGGAACGCGCGGCGGAATTGCTCGGACGCGAAGATGTCGCCCAACGCGCGCGGAATCTTTACGTCGATGGGGGCAAGACGCCGATCAAAGGTCCAAACTTCCGCGTGATTTCCTGTCATCTCGGAGGCAGTTCTTCCGTGACCGGCATTTTGAATGGTGTCGCGATCGGAAACAGCATGGGGATGAGTCCGCAATCGGGTTTGCCACAGAACAATCGCGTCGGTGATATCGATTCGATTGCGTTGCCATTCCTGATGCGCACGAAAGGGCTCTCGCTCGAAGAAGCGGAAAAGTTCATGTGCAAGGAATCCGGTCTGAAAGGAATTTCGGGCGGATACAACGACATGCGCGACGTCGAGGCACAAGCAGCGCAGGGAAATGCGCGCGCGAAATTGGCGTTGGAAGTTTTTGTTCATTACACGCGCCATTGGATTGGTGCGTATCTGTTGCAATTGAATTCCGCCGATGCCCTGGTGTTCACCGCTGGCATCGGCGAACGCGGGCACGAATTCCGCGCCGAGGTTTGCGCAAACCTCGATCAACTCGGCATCATTCTCGATCCGGAGTTGAACGCAAAAACAAAGAATACCGAGACAATTATCAGCGCACCCAATTCTCGCGTGAAGGTGATGGTGATTCCAACCAACGAAGAGTTGGTTGTCGCCCGCGAGGTAAAACGTTTTTTGCAGAAATCGTAAATCGTAAATCCAAAATCGAAAATATTTATGGCACATCAAGCAATCGGAATGATCGAAACGCGTGGACTCGTCGCCCTTGTCGAAGGAACCGACGCCATGCTCAAAGCCGCGAACGTCGAACTCGCTGGCCAAATGACTCAGGTCGGCAACGCGCTCGTTACCGCAGTTGTTGTCGGCGACGTCGCTGCTGTTAAAGCTGCTACCGACGCCGGTGCGCAAGCGATCAAAGCTATCAAAGGCGATTTGGTCAGCGTGCACGTCATCGCTCGTCCTCATGGCGACGTTGAAGCGGTTCTTCCTCGTAAGAACAAGTAAAACGTAACGCGTGAAACGTGCTGCGTGCGGCGTGATGAATTCACGTTTCACGTTTCACGAATCGCGCCTCAAACCATGTTTCTCGCCAGAGTCGAAGGCTCAATTGTAGCCACCAAGAAGGAGAACAGCATGAGCGGCCGCAAGTTGCTCTTGTTGCGCCCCCAATTGGTGGATGACAAAGACCCGACGAAATTTCGTCCGGGTGCCAACACGATCGTCGCGGTCGATGCCGTCGGCGCAGGAACAGGGGAACTGGTGATGTTTTGCCAGGGCAGCAGTGCCCGGCTGGCCGCTGGATTAAAAGAATGCCCTGTTGACGCCGTGATCATCGGAATCGTCGACACCGTCGATGTCATGGGTAAACAGATCTACAACGTGCGGTCCGAAGCCTGAGTTCTACCAACTATTTTTCCGAATAAACTATGAGCGCCGTTAACGAAACTTTGATTCGCGATGTGGTGCAGGAAGTTTTAGGCCGCCTCGGTGGCGCCACTGCTTCTGCTCCGAAAAACGGATCGCCCGCGCCTGCCCCGGCCCCCGCGCCGAAAACGGATTGCGGTTGCCATGGCAAAGGGCACGTCCACACGGGCGGGACTCGCCGAGGGAAATTTGGCGTGTTTCAAGATGCCGCCGAAGCTTGCGCCGCCGCGCACGAAGCATATCTGCAGTTGTCGCAGAAGGGTGTTGCTGGCCGCGTCAAAGTTGTTCAGATCATCAAAGGTCTTTGCGAAGCGAACGCGAAGGAATGGGGCCGCATTGAATTGGAAGAAACGAAGATCGGCCGCCTCGATCACAAGATCGAAAAGCTTTACGCGCAAAAGGGAATTCCGAGTGTTGAGTTTTTGAATCCGCTCGGTCTCAGCGGTGATCATGGTATCACTTTGGAAGAATACGCTCCGTTCGGTGTTATCGGTGCGGTAACTCCCAGTACGCACTCCATCCCGACGATGGCGTGCAATATCATCAGCATGGTTTCCGCGGGGAACAGTGTTGTCTTTAATGCGCATCCCGGCGCTTACAAATGCGCGGTGATGGCCGCTCGTATTTTTAACGAAGCGATCAATCGCGAACTCGGCATCGAGAATCTCGCCTGTATTGTTGAACCGCCGACGCTCGAATCGTTCGACGCGATTGCGAAGAATGAAAACGTTCGTCTGCTCTGCGTGACCGGTGGTCCTGGGGTGGTGAAAGCAGCCATGGCCAGCGGTAAACGAGCGATCTGCGCTGGTCCTGGTAATCCTCCAGTGCTGGTCGATGGCACCAGCTGCATCGACAATGCCGCGAAATGCACAATTTTCGGTGCTGCTTACGACAACAATTTGTTGTGCATCGGTGAGAAGGAAGTATTCGTTCTCGATAGCGTCTTCGACAAGTTCATGTCCGCTATGGAAAAGAACGGCGCTTATCGTTTGAACAATGAACAAGTCGAACGACTCGCCAAAGAAGCTTTTACATTTCCAGCAGGGCAGGGCGCAGGTTGCGCTGCTCCGGTCGTGAACCGCAATGTCATCGGTCGCGATCCATCTGTGCTCGCGCGCATCGCTGGAGCTAACATTCCTTCCGGAACACAACTGCTCTTCGCTGAAACCAGCGCTCACCATTTGTTTGTGGAAGAAGAACAAATGATGCCGTTCCTCCCGATCGTTCGCGTGAAGACGGTGGAAGAAGGCGTCGCCGCGGCAAAGAAAGCCGAACACGGCTACAAACACTCCGCGATCATTCACTCTCACGACGTTGAGAACATGACGATGATGGCGAAGGCTCTTGAAACCACTCTATTCATCAAAAACGGTTCGTGTCTCTCTGGTCTCGGTGCGGGTGGTGAAGGTTACGCAAATTTCAGTATCGCGACTACGACCGGCGAAGGTATCTGCAGCCCGAAAACGTTCACGCGCGTTCGCCGTTGCGTGATGGTTGATAAGCTCCGCATTTTCTAATTTATGCTGCTCGCCCGTGTTGAAGGCAGTGTGGTGGCAACTCGCAAGCATCCCAGCTACGAGGGATGGCGCCTTGTCATCTGCCAGCCGATCAACAATGCCGGCGATCCGGAAGGCACGCCACAAGTGGCCATCGATTCGCACGGAGCGGGTATGCATCAACGCGTTGTTATTTCTTCCGACGGTGCAGCTGCTCGGAAAGCGGTCGGCGACGATAAGAGTCCTGCACGTTGGTTAATCATCGGGATCGTGGACGAAAAAGAACCGGGGGTGCCGGTATGAGACTTGGCACCGTTATCGGTCGCGTCACGTTGAGCGTCGTCGTTCCACAGTTGGAGGGCGCGCGTTGGCTTATCGTTTCTCCATTTACTCGCGAACATTTTCAATCTGGAACTGAAACGCCCGCGGGTATGAGCAAAGACCCAAGCCTGGTTGTTTATGACAATCTTGGCGGCGGAGTAGGGCAGACCATCGGCTTCGTGGAAGGCCGGGAAGCGGCGCAGCCGTTCGAACAAGCTCCACCGATCGACGCCATTAATGCGGCGCTCGTCGACGAAATTTTCTATTCCCCGTTTAACAAATGAAAACAGTCATTTCCGCCCGAGACATCGAAGATTTATTGAGCAAGGGAGGTAACGTCAGCAGTTTGCCCGCTGATGCGATCCTCACCCCGTCCGCAAAGGATTTGCTCCGCGATTTGCAGATGCGCAACAGCCGAAACGGCGCGGTCGCTTCCTCATCAGCCAACAACGATCCAGCAAAGGCGTTGAATTCGAAGAGCTCGAAAGCTGAGCTTGAGGCCTTTTTTAATTCGCCGTATTGCCAAAATCTAAAAGAACAACTCTGCGACGTCGGTCGTCGTTTGTGGCAGCGCGCTTATGTCGACGGCAACGGCGGTAATATCGCCATCAAAGTGGGCGAAGATATCGCGCTCTGCACGCCGACGTTGGTCAGCAAAGGTTTCATGAAACCCGAGGACATGTGCCTCGTGGACTTCGAAGGTAATCAACTTGCCGGCGTGAAGAAGCGCACGAGCGAAATCCTGATGCACTTGCAGATCATGAAGCGTCAGCCGAAAGCGATCGCGACGTGTCATTGTCATCCGCCTTACAGCACTGGATTTGCGGTAGCTGGATTGGTTCCGCCCACCTGCATGATTCCGGAATACGAAGTCTTCGCCTCGGTGGCTGTTGCGCCGTATCGCACGCCCGGCACTCCTGAAATGGGTAAGCTCGTGGCGGATCTTTCGGACAAGCACAATACGATTTTGATGGCGAACCACGGTGTTGTTTCCTGGAGCCATAACAACGTCGAGGACGCCTATTTCAAAATGGAAATTTTGGAAGCGTATTGCCGCACCATTCTCGTCACGGCGCAGCTCGGCGTGCCGCCAAAAACTATGTCTGCGCCGCAGCTTCAGGATTTGCTCAAGATTAAGCAGAGTCTCGGTATTCCTGATCCGCGTCACGGTTTGAAAGAATGCGAACTCTGCGATAACAACGAATGGCGTCCAGGTGTTTCCTGTGCGGTGCCGCCGAAACAGGATGCGGTGGTCGGCCTTGATATCGAAGCGGAGGCGACCGTCCAGGCGATCACCGACCAGATCATGTCGCAGTTGAAGTAATTGATTCCCATGCAGAAGTCCCTCGATACCAAACTCGCTGAGATTCGTGCGAATCCTTCGTCGCGCGCTTTTATTATAGCCGACGCAAAAGACGCTGACATGGCGTTTGGTGTCCGCGCGCCGGGACCACGTTCTTATCTGTCACGACGCGGTGAACGCCCGGGCCGTTTTTCTCCGGAAGTCTGGACGCGCGACGAATACGGCTATCGCAACCTGCCTGAATTTCTCGACATCATCCGCGAAGTCACGCATCAGGGACTCGTCGACATCATGTTGATGTCGGCTTATGTGAACGAGTTGCTCGCGATCAAGGAAGGTCTTTTTAAAAATTCCCATGTCACTCCTGCTGCCCGTGCCAATGACACGACGGACGTGTGGGCGGTTCGTCATGGATGCTATACCCGTGAGGCTTCACAGCCTTTTCGCAGCGCCAGCATTGATCACATCCAGTGCGGTGAAATTGAATGCGAACGCAACGGCGGCGAATTCCCCGGCGCGAATCTCGGTTTGTATTCCATTACGTTCGTCAACGATCTGGAACAGGATCGTGAGGCGCTTCTGTGGTACAAGGAATTTCGCGAAGAAGCAGAGCGAAAGAACTTTCGTCACTTCCTTGAAATCTTCGATCCCAATGTCAGCAGCGGTATCGCTCCGGAAAAGCTGGGCGAATTCATTAACGACAACATCCTGCGCATCCTCGCTGGTGTGCCTCAGGCCGGACGCCCGGTCTTTTTGAAGATCGTTTACCACGGTCCGCGTGCGATGGAAGAACTCGCGCAATACGATCCGAATCTCGTCGTTGGTATTCTCGGTGGTAGCGCTGGCACAACCTACGATGCTTTCAAACTGATTCACGATGCGCAGAAGTACGGTGCACGCGTCGCGTTGTTCGGACGCAAAATCAACAACGCCGAACATCAGCTCGCGTTCATCGAGATGCTTCGTCTGATCACCGACGGCAAGATTTCTCCGGAAGAAGCTGTCCGTGCTTACCATGGCGTGCTTCAGGCAAAAGGCATTAAACCAAAACTTTCTTTGGATAAAGATCTGCAACTTACCGATCAGGCGATGAGCTACGACGGTGGTTCGAATCGTTCGAGTGTCCCGGTCCGGAATAATCCTTTAGCAACCGCACCGTCAAAACCAGTGGAGAAGAAGGCGGAAGTGACAACACCTGCGCCAGCGCCGGTTACTCCGAAGCCCGCTGCTCCGGTGCCAGTTAGTCCATCTGCCAACGGCAGTCCTGATTGGCCAAAACGTGCAGACGGTTCGCCTGATTTCGCGGGAATGACCTCTGTGCAGCGCCGTGCCTACGACGCCGATCGTTTGAAGCGAAAATTCGGGTGATTCAATTAATGTAGGAGACGACGACGTTGCTAGTGGAGAGCGCTTTCCGGCGCGACTTCAATCTTGTCCGCAATTTCTTTCGGGATCGTGCAGGCTGTCATTTTTCCGCCAACGTGGCTCACGCAAACGACCGTGATCTTTCCCCGGGCGACTTCGATTGGCGGGTTGGCATTTAACTTTTTCAGCCGGAACAAATATGTCAGAGCCTTTGATCTTTTTTCGACGACAAGGAGATGCACTTCGACTTCGTCTTCGAAATGGAGCGGATGCTTGAAATCACATTGCGCATGGACGCGTGGCCAGCCCACGGGCGTTTCAATATTGCGCGTGACGATCGAGTAACCGAGCGAACGAAAAAAACCATGCTCCGCTGTCTCCATGAAGCGGAAAAAGTTAGAGAAATGCATGATGCCCGCCATGTCCGTTTCGGAGAACTCTACCCGACGCACTACTTTGAATTCGTAAGGCATGTGAGGAATTTAGCCACTCAGCGACGGTTGGCGATGGGAAACTGCTCAATGGTATGTTCGCAGGCTCCGGCAAAATGTTCGGCCATCCGTTGCGCGTTGAATTGTTCGTGGACTTTTCTTCTGCCGGTTTCCGCAAGTTTTGTGGCTAACGAAGGATTATCCAGCAGCGACTCAATGCCGGTCGCAAGGTCCCTCGCGCTGGGCGCCGTGACGATGCCACCACCTAAAACTTCGACGAGTTCACGGAATGCAGCGTGGTCTGGTTGGACGACAGGAACCCCCGCAGCAATCGCTTCGACCAGATATAATCCAAACGCCTCGCCATAAAGAGCAGGCACAGAGAAAACCGTCAACGATTGGAGAAATTCAATCTTTTCCTCCCGCGAAACATTCGGATGAAAGGACGCATCGTGGAGAACATTTGCCTTCGCTAGTTTTTCCTTTTGTTCCTGGACGAACAATTCATCCGCCGGGCCGCAACTGCCGCCAATTTTCAACTTCAACGCCGAACGTCCACGCTTCTTCAGCTCAATGAAAGCATCGACAAACAGATGCAGTCCTTTTTCAGGACACATGCGGGCGAAGAAACCGAGCGTGGGGCCGGACGGTGCGGTGAGCTCCGATTTAAACCCTTCCAAATTGATCCCATTGTAAACAACTCGAACTTTTTCTTTCGGTAAGTTAAGCCGACGCGACATCAGATCCGCAAAGTAGCGGCTTGGGGCGATAAACAGATCCACATCCAAAGCTCTTTCCGCGGTTGTTTTCCAGGCTTGTTCGCGGAAGTCGGGTGAGAGTCCATCGAGAAAGGTATCTTCCCCTTGTAAAGAACAGACCACCGGAACTTTCAGTTCAGATTTAATTTTCCGTGCCATGCCGACGAGAAGAACGTTGGAAAGAGAAACGACGCTCGGTTTTTCGTTTGTCTTGAGCCAGGTAATGAGTTCCTCGAGTTCCCGCACCTGGTTGCCTTGCTCGCCGCGCAACATCGACAATGTAATGTCGCCGAGTTCGTCCGCCCGAGTTTTGCCCGCCTGGCCTGCGGCGAGTTCGAGTAGTTTTGGTGACGCTAAAACATTGTGGAGCCAACGCGGTGCTTTTCGGAAAAGTTCAGACTTTTGTCCGAGGTAGACATTAATCCCACCAAAGAAAATCGGCACCCCGCGATGCTGTGATTCTTCATCCAGCGTCATCGGGAGATACAGCGGCACCATCGTCACCGAATGCCCGAGTTTCCGCAGCGACGCCACGAGCGCATTATCGCGGAAACAATTCCCGCAATACATTTTACCGGCGCCGGGTGTGATCTGAATAATGTTCATCGACTGCTCGACCTCACCCCGGCCCTCTCCTTCCCAGGAGAGGGAGAATAGTTGTCCGCGCTTTGATACGACAAAACGCTGTGTTTGCCGGACGCACGTTGGATCAAACGAACATAGTCGCCTGCTGTTCCCTCTCCTGGGAAGGAGAGGGTTAGGGCGAGGTCAGTCCTTTCTTTGGCGTTTGGTCTCATCGCAATCTATTCGGCTGCTTTGCACAATGGTATTCCATAAGGCAAATCCGCCGGCACAGGACAAAATTCCTCAATCGCTTTCCACAATTTTGAAAAATCTTTATTTACATCGCCGGAAAGGCAATCGGTGATATCCCCGGCGAGGTCGGGATATTTATCGATCACTTTCTTGAAGGAAAAGTTCGGATCGTAGAATGCGTACACGAGTTTGCGCATGTTCTCGACGCCTTCACGCATCAGGCGTCCATATTCGGTGAAGCGGGCAGGGGAGAAGTCGTTCGCCTTGATTGAATCCGAAACAAGTTCCGCGGCCATGACACCGCTCTTCATTGCCAGCATCAGCCCCGAGGAAAACACCGGATCCAGGAAGCAGAGCGCATCACCGACAAGCAACAACCCTTCGCTCGCGCAATACTTCGAGTGAAATGAAAACTCATTGGTGATGTAGAACGGTCCAACCTGTTTTCCGTGCGACAAATATTCTTTAATCCAAAGATTCTGTTCCACTTCCCGGGCGAAAATCTGGCCGAGATCTTTTACGCTATCGCGTGTGAGGTATTTTCCCTCGGCGACGACGCCGACGCTCACCATGTCGTTGTGTTGCGGGATGTACCAAAACCATCCTTTTTCCGGAACGAAGGCAACGGTGGTCGCGCCTTCGTCGATATCTTTGTCGCGCTTGGCACCTTTGTAATAGGTCCAGACCGCAAATTTTTTCAGGAGCGGATCGGCAACACGCCATCCGTTGCGGACAGCGGAGAATGATTCTTTCCCGGTGCAATCCAGTGTCATGGGCGCACGGAATTCCTCGGTTTTTCCATCCTTGCTGCGCGCGCGAACGCCAACGACCCGTTCGCCTTCTTTCAAAAGTTGCTGAACATCCATTTCCTCACGGACCATGGCGCCTTTATCCCGGGCGTTGTTGAGAACCATCTCATCGAACTCCGATCGCACGACCTGCCACGTTTGCGCAACGGTATCGCGGTCGTAACGGTTAAAGAAATAGAAAGGTTGCGATGCTTTGCCGGAGGGAGAGACAAACTGGACGCTATATTTTTTAACGAACTGCGATTGTTTCATCTTCTCGACGAGGCCGAGTCGTTGCAGCGGTTCGTAAGTAAAAGGGAGAAGTGATTCCCCAATGTGGTAACGGGGAAACTTCTCGCGCTCGAGCACGAGGGCGCGATGACCTTTCTCGGCGAGAATGGCCGCAGCGGAAGCGCCGGCAGGGCCGCCTCCGATGATGATCGCGTCAAATTGATTGTTGTTTTGCATTATGAGAATGGAAATCTAACCGACCTCACCCTGACCCTCTCCGTCCCAGGAGAGGGAACAGCAAGTGAACCTTTTCTTTGTTTTCCACAGCCGGTCAGGCCAATCCAACACCGGGTTCATTCCAAAAGGCTGAGTAAAATGCTCCCTCTCCTGGGAAGAAAAGCGCCGGGGTGAGGTTTTGTTGGTGTTGTTTAAAGTTCGCGTCATTCGCTTTCCAGATCACGGTGGTAAAATCTCCACAATCTCCGCCAATGGCCGATCCCACGGATCAACCAACGTATTACGTCGTCCGTAGAGCGCTTGTTTGCCTTCCAGTTTCAGCGCGCGATTGATGAAGGCGTCCGATGTCACCGTGAGGAACGATTGCGGACGGCTCGAATGCGAGATCTTGTGCTCGTGTAGAATATGACCCAGCGGACGTTGCTCTTTCAAAATCGCCTGCTGCGCATCGTTGGGAAACAGATCCAAAACAATTTTGATCGCGCCGAACTCAATGCGCTTATCGCTGCCGTTGAGTTTTAGGACGACCTCGCGAAAATATTCGTTGTCGAAAACGTGCCGTTCGAGCAGTTCGATGTGGATTGTATCCTTATGAAATGCTCGCAACGTTGACGTCATGTCATGCGTATGGACGAGCAGGGAGCGGTAAGGCTCCGGCATCTCTTCGGGCGAAACATGTCCAATCGTCGGCAACTGTTCTCCGCGGCGCTCGTAAAAGGCGTCGAGCGGATACACTTCGGAATACGTCGCTCGCG
>CBHTTJ010000171.1:0-12803 GCA_966095605.1 uncultured bacterium
TATCCCTGGTGGATCTTGCCGAGACCGACAACGAAGCCAAAAAACAAAAGCACCCGGCCTGCGGCTGAAGCGGAGAGCCGGGCATTGCGTCGTTGCTCGCTCCTTACAGGTCCATGGGGACATGCTTGAGACAGAATTATATAGTTGCTGGCACCGCTTCGCGGATGCTTGCTCGGCGCCTCGCACTGCCCGGCTCTCCGCTTCACCATTCCGGAAATCCTTTTGGCAGCCGACCTGGAAGGCACTGATTTAACAACTCCCTTTGCAACCAAAGAGATTTCGTTCCCGGATCACTTTGGCGACCTGAGGGGGAACCATTTCTTCCCAGCTCTTGTCCTGGCTCCGGATTTTCTGCAGCACATCGCGTGAGAAGATCGGAAGACACTTTTCGTTGTAGTCACGCAAACCTTCGATGTAACGGTTTTCCACCAGATACGCATGCAAGTGGCGAAGGTGTGGGGCGACGCGCAGGTTCGTTGCCGAAATCAGAGAACCGGTGCGTTCTTCCAGCAGGGGATAGACATACAATTTCAAATCGTTTTTGAACATGCGTCCAAACGATTCCAGAATTCCCCCGGCAAGATTGGCGTAATACTTTTCATCGAAAATTTCGCGCAAGCTGGGAACACCCATGACGATGCCGTGCATCTTCTTCGAGTAACGGAAGAAATATTGCGCGAGCCGGAAGTATTCGAAGAAATCCGAAATCAAAACCGTTTTCCCGAGCGCACCGAGAATATCGACACGATCCAAAAAATCCTGCGGATCGATAGTGTCACCTTCGCCCGCGAGATTTTTCAGCGTCATTTCCATCAAGGTCATGACCTCTTCACCCTGGACTTTCGGTTCCTGAATGAATTGGGCCTGCGCACAGCGAAACATGTCGAGCGTCACGTTGGTAACAGGGCGAAAGCTGCCGCGTTCGACGAGGATCGATTTTTTATAAAACGCATCCGCCGGGGAAACGACCTGTCCGTCGGCGGTAAACAAGGCCGCGTTGGTCAAACCGTGCTGCACGAGTTTCAGAGCCATCAGCCGGTTATCAATCTTCGCGAAGGCCGGACCCGAAAACTGGATCATGTCCACTTCGATGCGGTCTTTGCCTACGTTGTCCACCAACGAAGCCAAAAGGGTTTCGGGATCTTCGTGCAAATACATTGCGCCATGCACGAGGTTGACGCCGAGAATCCCGAGCGCTTCCTGTTCCTGGACGTTTTCTTTGTCCCACAAACGCACGTGGATGATGATTTGCGAAGGAGCGACTTTGGGTTCGGTCTGAAACCGAATCCCGAGCCAACCATGGGCGTCGTCCTGACGGGAGTAACTGCGGGCGACAACGGTATCGGCAAAAACGAAAAATTTTGTTGTGGCACCTCGTTTTTCATCCAGCCGTTCCAGCAAGAGCGGATATTCATGCTCGAGCATCATTTCGAGGCGCTGTTTGCTGACGTAACGCTCGGCGCGACCGTAGATGGCGTCGCTGATCGTCATGTCATAGGCGGAAATGGTCTTCGCAATCGTGCCTGCGGCGGCGCCAACCCGGAAAAACCAGCGCGCGACTTCCTGACCTGCCCCGATTTCGGCGAACGTGCCGTATTTGGTCGGATCAAGGTTGATCTGAAATGCTTTTTGGTGCGTGCCTAAAATTTCTCGTGCCATGACGTGGGGGAACTTAAATCGCTAAACAAACGGCGACTAGTCCTTTTTGTTTTGTTTCTGAAACGGTGACGGTGGGATTTGTTCCACAGCTTTCCGGGCCTGCTTGAAAGTTGTCACGGGCTTTTTCAGGCGCAGGAGCGTCCATTTTTCCGGGAAGCTGTAATTTTGCTGCGGCTTCAACCGGACTTCTGGGCTCAGTAACTGTAACTCAGCGATTTGGCTGTTGAAGTAGACCTCAACCGTGTTGGCGTCGTCGGTGTAGTCTGCCTTGGGGAAAACCTGGAAATATTTTACGAACAATAAATCGCCGCGCACGTAAGCAATCCATCCATCGCGACTATCCACGCCAATCTGGGTAGGCAACCCGTTTGCCTCCAGCACGAGGACCTCATCGATGACTTTGACATGGGGAGAGACGAACTTTCCTTTTTCGAAATGAAAACTCGCATCGAACTCCGGATGAATCGCCCAACCTGATGGGTAAAAGCTGTCAGGATTCAACGGGATGAGAACGAATCCGCCACCTCTGCACAAGGTGCGGTCCCAGATGCAATACGAGACATCGTTGGTGGAAGTATTCTTCATCCATTGGGTCAAGCCCAGTTCGCCCGTGTCCGGTTCGAGCGTCACTTCCTTATCAATTTGCACGCCAGTGATCGGGTCGGGATCGCTCATCATACGAACGTTCCAGGGTTTGAACTGCCAGCCATTTTCTCCCGTCCATAACGTGGGATGTTCAGGGAGATCCAAAGTTTCAGGCCCGATATCGCATTGATACCCGCCAGCCATGTTGCGACGGCCAGCCGCCGCGCCATCAAACAAAATGTTATCGCCGTTCAAGCTGTAGCTGATGATGCGCCCGCCGATCATGGGTGAAGCCACTACGGAAATTTTGGATTCCGATGAATCCATGAAAATGCAGCGAGGCCAGTTGGTGCTGTATTCGGCCAAGTACATTCCCTTCGCCAAGTCGCGGCGTTCCGCGGCACGGCTCAGGCCGGAAAAAAGAATCAAGACTGCCGCGAGCAGGATTTTAAAATGTGCGACTCTTATTAGCACGGTGGAAACTTTATTGCCCAATCTGAAACTGGCAAGCGGGCTCTCTAAAAATTCGAGGCGGGGGCTCAACTAGTACAGCAACCCGACGATCTCCTGCGGAGTCCTCCCAGTGATGAAGATCGTTTTGTGTTTCGAAGTCTGTCCGCGAACAATTTGGACGGAACCTCGTCCTACTTTGAATTGTTTTGCCAGAAGCTCGATGACTGCCTGATTGGCGGCGGAATCCACCGGTGGGGCGGTGACCTTGATCTTCAGCTCATCGCCTAATGGTTCGCCGATTTCATTCCGGGAAGCTCGTGGTTGCACTTTGATGGAAAGGTAAGTGCCCGTTTCATGAGCTCGAATAAACGATGGCAGCGACATCCCTTTGACTTTAAGCCGTGGGGCATTGGGTTAGAAGTTCCTTTTCCGCGTGTCTCGACTTTTTGATGTGCAGATGGCACGTTGCGTGGCGTGCAAAAAACATCGGCACAAAAGTTTGAACAATTACGCACGATTTTGCGGTCCTACGGATCCTGCATCGTTGCGTATTCGGGAGGTGTCGATTCTGTTTTCCTCGCGTTCGTAGCCCACGAAGTTCTCGGGAACAAATCGTTGGCGGCCATTGCCGATTCTCCCAGTCTTCCACGGCGTGAACTGAAGGAGGCGCTGGAAATTGCACAGAAGTTTTCCATTCCGGTCCGCGTGGTGACGACGAAGGAGTTTGATAACGCCAGCTACCTGGCGAATCCCAATAATCGTTGTTACTTCTGCAAACACGAACTCTTCACCGAATTGGAGCCGCTGGCGCGTGCGGAAAAGTTTGCGGTAATTGCTTACGGCGAAAATGCGAGCGACGTGGGCGATTTCCGTCCCGGAGCCCAGGCGGCGAAAGAATTTCAGGTGCGTGCTCCGCTGAAAGAATCTGAAATGACCAAAGCGGATATTCGCGAACTTTCCGCGCAAATGGGTTTGCCGACAGCGGACAAACCGCAAATGGCTTGCCTCAGTTCCCGCATTCCCTACGGCGAACGGGTAACTCCACAGAAGCTCGAAATGATCGAGGCTGCCGAAAATTTTCTGCGTGACTTGGGTTTTTATGACGTGAGAGTTCGTCATCACGAACTGAGTTCCCCGCTGGGAACCGCCGCGGGCACGAGCCAGCAATTAGCTCGAATCGAAGTGGGAATTGCCGAGATCGCAAAGCTGTTTACGGATGACAAGTTCCAGCAGGTTGCTGAGGCGCTACGGAAAATCGGATACGCCCACGTGACATTGGATTTGCAGGGATATCGTCGAGGCAGCGGGAACGAGTCTTTGATTCAATTCAAGAGCCGCTGAGTTCGGTTTTCCTCGTTAAAATTCTCTCTTAAAACGATCTGTACGGCCAAAACCGGCTTGCTTCAGGAGGCTTGTCTGTTTATTTCTGTTGGCGACCCCATGAACCTGAGTCGACCGACCTCTCACAGCAGCGTGCCCAAACTGCTTGCCGACGCGAGGGGGTGCCTGACGATCAACGATTTTCCCACTGCGCTCCAATTGCTTCAACGCGCCAAAGGGCTCGATCCGCAAAACGACAAGGTGCACCTGGAGTTGGGACGCGTTTATACCATTTGCTACGACTTCGCCGCCGCCGAGCGGTGCTTCGAAACGGCGATCCAAATTTCTCCTTCGAAAGTGGATGCGACCTTGACCGTTGGTCATCATTGGATGGAAGTTCGGAATTTCGAAGCCGCATTGCGTTATTTCGCCCAATCGCTCGCTTTCGAGCCTGTTCGCGTTGTCACATTCGCCCGCCTCGCGGAAATGTATGGACGGTTGCGTCGCTGGGACGATGCAGCCGCGATCACGGAGCGAGCGCTGCGCGAATACCCTCATCACGAAGGGGCGTTGTTGTCTCGGGGGAAAGTCTTGCGACAGATGCGTCGATATGAAGAGGCGGAGCTTTTATTTCTTCAGGTGTTATCCAATCCCGCCAATCCTGTCGAAGCCCGTGCCGTGGCTGGTTACGAACTGGCAGCAGTTCTGGATGCGAGGGAATGCTACGAAGAAGCGATGGATGCATTGCTGGAAGCAAAAGCGTTATTGCGGGGTAATTCCTTGCCGATGCTGAAGACTTTTCGCGACAAGCAGGCACACATGCGGGAACTCGCTACGGCAGTGACGCCAAAAGTGATCGAGCGTTGGCGCCAGACTGGCCGAACCGATTTGCAGCCGCCTCGACGCATGGCGTTGTTATGTGGCTATCCTCGTTCGGGGACAACGTTGCTGGAATATGTCATCGATTCCCATCCGGAGGTGGTGTCGGCGGATGAAACCTCAGTCTTCCACAACAAAGTTTATTACGAGATTTCTCGGAACCTCTCGCCCTCTACTCGTTATAGCTCCGTTATTGACGGGATGTCACCGCGAGTTCTGAGGCAACTGCGCGCGGAGTATGTTCGCGGCGTGGAATCCTTTGTCGGACAGCCCCTCGGCGATCGTTTGTTGGTGGATAAAAATCCCGGGATGACCTTTGACATACCAGCGATGAGCCGAGTGTTTCCTGAGAGCAAGTTTCTGGTGGCACTACGTGATCCTCGCGACGTGTGTCTGAGTTGTTTTATGCAGGCCTGGCCGGTGTTGCCCGATTCTGTGCCGTGGCTGACGCCGGAGGGATCCGTCGAAAATTATGCTGCGGTGATGAGCATGTGGCTGGCATTGAAACCTGCTATCGGCGACGCGGCCCGCGAAGTTCGTTATGAAGACCTCGTGCAGGACCTGGAAGGGAATGCGAGAAAGACGACCGAATTTTTAGGCCTTCCGTGGAATGATCGCGTTTTGCGTTTCAACGAAAATGCCCGGAACAAAGTGGTTCGTTCGCCGACCTATGTTGAGGTGGCGAAACCAGTTTATAAAACCTCGATGGGACGCTGGCGTAATTACCAAAAATATTTCGAACCTCACTTTGAAAAGCTCACGCCGTTCCTGAAGGCGTTCGGTTACACCGTCGTGACGTTCTGTTGCATCCTTCGAAACGTCGGTGTCCTGATGATGTTCTGGCTCTTGATGGCTTTGAGTGTAATGCGGGTCTCGGGAGGTGAAGTCGAACGCAAACCGGCGAGACGACCTTCCCCGTTGGTCCGGAGAAGCAATGCACGTGTTGATTCTTCCATTCGCGTCACGCGCCGCGCCGGTTTGCAGTACGCATAAAAAAACCCGGACAGCGATCTGTCCGGGTCTCGTGTTACCCCGCGAAAATGGTTACTGCCATTTTACAGCGTCCGCCATGACGTTGTAGCCAGTGCCAGTCCAGAACGAGAGCTTGATCGCCTCTCCTGAATTGAAACTGTAACTTCCAAGCGACACCCAGGTTCCGCCGTTAATTTGCTGGTTTACTGTCACCAGTGTTGATGTTCCGGCGTGCACAACGGTATACGGCGCTGTTGGAGAACGGTTCGATCCTTGAGGATACCAACAATAAGCAGTGTGACTGCCGCTCGGTGATCCCGTCCAGACAGCCTGGTCACTGACTGGCTGCGTGGAATGCCAGCGATAGTCTGCTCCATACTTGTCGGTGGAACCGGTGCTCGTTGCCCAGCCTGACGAGGCCGTAAAACCCGCGTTGCTATTATCAATGATCACGCTCGTCGCCGGCGGATTTACAATGTTCATCAACTTGGTCCAGTCCCAGTAATTGCCGGGATCGGAATGCGTATTGCAAGTTGGGTCGAATGAATAGTTCGCATGTACCCAATTCACCCACGCCGTATTTTTCTTTTCGTTATGGCCGATGATGTGGTTGCGATCGCGTGGATGCACCGTTTCATCGATCAAGTGACGTTGAAGTGGTCCGGTCGCATTGTACATGGCGTCCGTGAACCATGCCGGATTGCTGGCGAATCCTTCGTGTTCAGTGCCCCACATCCAGGTGTTCCAACAACGGGCGTGCCAGGCGTAGTTTGCTTCACGCACTTGTTGGTCAATTTGGCCGGCAGGATAGTCGGTGCTCGTGTCCTGTTTGCCATTCACCATGTAATGAATACTCACCGAGACATCACAACGATTCAGATACGAGATGCCTGAAGCGTAGTAACCTTCCATATCATGGCAAACCGCCATGTGATGGCCATTGCCTGAGGTGTACCATTTACTGCAACCTGACATCGGGCGATAAATCGCCGGGCCATAGTCAGTACTGGCTTGAGCGACCCCGCCAGCCAGCAGGCCGGCAAGTGTAACAACGGAACTTTTCGTGTATTTCATACTTTTTAGGGTTTGATGTTTTCTGCCGACACGACGGGTAGGGTCATGGAAGCAGGCGCTCGGGGATGCAAGGAGAATATCGCGTCGAAGGAATCCAACAATCGGTCATTGTGACTAAGCCGATGAGAAATCCTAAGCCAAAGATGTGTTTCCTTAGGCCGTTTTAACTATCAGGTTCGAACGATCTTTATTGGTCGGTCATTTATAGGCGATAGCGGCGCTGGAAGGGCCCGACAGATGAATGACTTCAAAACGTTTGAATCCAACCTCGCTGCACCAACCGCGGAAATCCGCCGCCGAATAATCAAAAGCGTCACCGAACTCGATCAGCATATTCAGCGACATCAATAATCCCTGGACGTTTTCGCGTCGTGCATCGTCGATCAAAGCCTCAATCGCTACCAGCGCTCCACCGGGCGGCAACGCGTCGTAAGCGGAACGGATCAAATGCATTTTTTTCTCCAGATTCCAGTCATGGAGAATCATCCCCATCGTGATGATGTCCGCTTTCGGTAGAGGGTCGCGGAAGAAATCACCGGCAGCCGGGGTAATGCGGTTCTCCAGACCAACTGAAGCGATATGTTTCCTGGCGATAGGTTCAACGGGCGGCAAATCGAAGCTGATACATTTGAGATGCGAATGGCGTTTTGCCGCTTCGATGCTGAGCAATGCAGTGGCTCCTCCGACGTCGCAAAGGGTTTGAAATTTTGAGAAATCAAACTTTTCCGCGAACGCTTCGAAGTTAATCCGCGAAAGTCCTGTCATCGCGCCCATGAATTGTTCCAGTTTCGGAATATCGGCGTAGAGCTCTTCGAAGATGCCCTTTTGACCGTGCTTCGTTTCGTTCTGCGGTTTGCCTGTGCGCAAGGCTTCCGGCAGATCATTCCAGAACTTAAACAACCGCGCATTCAGCATGATTAAAATCCCTCCGATGTAGCGCGGGCTCTTCTCGTCCAAAAACAAAGACCCTTCGGGCGTATTAAAATATTTGGAATTCGGTCCATCTCCCTCGCGTCCCAAAAATTTCATCGCCACCAGTGCATCGAAAAAATCGGCGATGGCGCGAGGATGCAGTTTCAATTCGGCGCCAAGTTCCGCGCCGGTCAGGCGTCGATCGGCGAGTCGTGTGAACAACCCGAATTCAACTGCGGTCAACAGGACCTTGGAGTGCCAAAAGCCAAACGCAGTTTGCAGAATGAGCGAAGGGTTCAATGTCGATTTCACGGTGTAACAAGAGACGATTTATAACCTATTGCAACCCTTATAAGACATCGGTATTTCCGCAACGACCTTGGCGGTGGAGTTGTCTGGGGCGAAAACACAAAAAAGCCCGGACAGTTTCCTGTCCGGGCGTGGATCATTACTCGAGGGACAGCTTATTGCCACTTCACGGCATCAGCAATCACAACGAAGCCTGTGCCCGTCCAGAAAGACAGTTTAATGTCTTCGCCAGCATTGAAGCTGTAGCTGCCGAGGGAGACCCACGTGCCGCCGTTGATTTGCTGGTTCACGCTGACGAGCGTGGACGTGCCGCCATGCACGACTGTGTATGGCGCGGTGGTCGAACGATTAGAGCCTTGCGGATAATAGGCGTAAGCCGTGTGTGTTCCACTTGGAGATCCGCTCCAGACAGCTTGATCGCTGACCGGTTGAGTCGAGTGATAACGATAATCGGCGCCATATTTGTCTGTGGAACCGGTGCTGGTGGCCCAACCTGAGGAGGCCGTAAAGCCAGCATTGCTGTTATCCACGATCACTGAGGTGGATGTCGGAGGATTGATAATGCTCATCAGCTTGGCCCAATCCCAATAGGAACCTGGATCGCTGTGGCTGTTGCAAGTTGGGTCCATGGAGTAGTTGGCATTAACCCAGGTAACCCACGAAGAAATGCGCTTCTGGTCGTGACCAATGACGTGGTTGCGATCTTTGGCGCGGCCGTACTTATCGCAAAGATGGCGTTGGAGTGGTCCAGTGGCGTTGTACATCGCGTCGGTGAACCATGCGGGATTGCTTACGAAACCTTCGTGTTCAGTGCCGGTGGACCAGGTATTCCAACAACGAGCGTGCCAGGCATAATTGGCTTCGCGAACGGACTGGCTGATTTCGCCGGCAGCGTAATCGCTGGTGGCGTCTTTCTTACCGTTGACCATGTAATGGATACTGACGGAAACATCACAACGATTCAGGTAGGAGAGATTGGAAGCGTAATAACCTTCCATGTCGTGACAGACGGCGAAAATGTGACCGTTGCCAGACGTGTACCATTTACTACAACCAGACATCGGGCGATAAACGGCCGGACCGTAGTCGGTGCTGGCCTGGGCGACGCCTCCGGCCAACAAACCAGCCAGAGTGAGAACTGAACTTTTCGTGTATTTCATAACTTAACTTTGGGTTTCGTGTGTGGTTGTTTGGGCACGGCGAGAATCGCTCGACGCGGAGAAGCAAACGCTTAGGGATACGTGAGATATTTCAATTTTTTGGTCAGTTCGACAATCGCCTCTTTTGAGTAATAGGACCCTATGACAGGGAAAATCCCGATGCTGATACGAAAAAACCCGGACAGTTGCCTGTCCGGGTTCGTGTGTTCGAAGATTTAACTCTTCAAATTATTGCCATTTGACGGCGTCGGCCACAACGATGAAGCCGGTGCCGGTCCAGCAGGAAACCTGCACGTCATCACCAGCGGTGAAGCCGTAGCTGCCGAGGGAAACCCACGTGCCGCCGTTGATCTGTTGGTTTACGTTAACGGTCGTCGAAGCGCCGCTGTGGTGAACGATATAAGGCGTTGTAGCGGAACGGTTCGAGCCGGCTGGATAGTAAGCGTAGACCGTCTTCGTGCCACTGCCGCTGTAGTTATAATTGGCAGGTTCGCTGATAGGCGCCGTGCTCTTATAACGATAGTCAGCACCATATTTGTCGGTCGAGGACGAACCCGTGGCCCACGTTCCGGTGAACGTTGCGCCCGTGTTGTCGACGATCGTGGCCGTCCCAGTGGTCTGATTGATGATGTTCATGAAGCCGCTCCAATCCCAGCTCAGGCCAGGGTCGGTATGGCTATTGCAAGTTGGGTCCATGGAATAGTTCGCGCGAACCCAGGTAACCCAGGCGGAAATGCGCTTTTGGTCGTGACCAATGACATGGTTACGATCTTTGGCCTTGCCACTGACATTCAACAAGTGACGTTGCAGCGCGCCGGAAGCGTTATACATGGCGGAGGTGTACCAGGCAGGATTGCTGGCGAAACCTTCATGTTCCGTGCCCCAGGACCAGGTATTCCAACAACGGGCATGCCACGCATAGTACGCTTCGCGAACGGATTGCGTGATTTCGCCGGCTGGAGCGTCGCTGGAGGTGTCGGCTTTGCCATTCACACCGTAGTGAATGGAAGCGGAGACGTCGCAACGGTTCAAGTAGGACATAGAGCCGAGGTAATAACCTTCCATGTCGTGGATGACGCAGAAAATATGACCATTCCCCGAGGTATACCATTTCGAGCAGCCGGACATCGGCTTGTAAATAGCTGGACCGTAATCGGTGCTGGCTTGAGCTGCGGTAGCGGCGGCGAGAGCGCCGAGGACTAATGCTGAGGTTCTATTCATGTGTGATGTTAGGTTTAATGTTTTACGTGCAATGTTGTTTAAAGGGACCTCAGGGGAATTTTTACAGGATTCCAAAAACAGGACACATGGCCAAGTCGCATCTTTGGGTGACAGGAGGAACCCTGACGATGTAAAACAATAAATGCCGATGACTGAAAAAGGCAGTTTCCCCTTCCGGGAAAGCTTGGATTTTCGATCAGGAAAGGGGAAAATTCTGTTGCAAAGCCACTGTTATGACCGAGGTTTCGCAAATGAAGAGATGGAAATTGTTTCTTCTGATTGCCGCTTGGTTCGTCGGCATTGCCGCAGCGCTTCATGCTTTGATGATCTATAAGGGGACGTCTGGAACTGCGGGAAAAACTCCTGAATCTTGGCAAAAGAACGAATTGGTTGCGTTATCGTCGGAAAAACCTCTGTTGTTGATGTTTGCGCATCCTCGCTGCCCTTGCACCAGGGCCAGTCTCGGCGAATTGGAACAGTTGGTAGCCCAGGCCAAAGATAGATTTGAGCCAGTAGTCTTGTTTTATGAACCACAGCAGGACTCGGAAGCCTGGACAAAGACCAGCCTGATTCAGGCGGCCCAATCAGTCCCGGGAGTTCGCGTTATCCTTGATAAAGAAGGCTTCGTCGCGAAGCAGTTCGGGGTGGAAACCTCTGGCCACACGGTAATTTACAATTCGGACGGCAGGCTCCTCTTTAGCGGTGGTATCACCGGCGCAAGAGGTCATCAGGGCGAAAATGCCGGGTTTGACAGCGTTTTGAAAGTTGTCAACAATGCGGCGGTCTCGTCCTCCCCCCAAAAAACAAAGGTTTTTGGATGTGAGCTTTTTGATCGATGCACGACCAAAGAGATATTGGGCAAAAGGTAAATCTCCCGACCGCTGCTGAAATAGTTCAACAGCTGAAGGACCGAATCGCCCGAAACACGAGTCGCGTGTTTGCGGTGTTGATGCTTTTGCAGTGGGTGGGTTCTATTTTCACCGCGGTTGTTATTTCGCCCCAAACCTGGATCGGCGAGACCAGTTCGATCCACGTTCATGTCTGGGCGGCGATTTTTCTGGGTGGAATTATTACGGCCTTGCCGGTTGGACTCGCGCTGACCTATCCAACAAAGCCTTTCACACGTCACATTATTGCGGCCGGGCAAATGTTGATGTCCGCCCTGTTGATCCATATCACGGGTGGGCGGGTTGAAACTCATTTCCACGTCTTTGGTTCTTTGGCGATTTTAGCTTTCTACCGGGATTGGCGGGTTTTGATTACGGCGTCCATTGTCGTTTATGTTGATCATCTTTTGCGCGGATACTATTGGCCTCAATCCGTTTACGGGGTTTTAAATGCCAGTCCCTGGAGGGCGATCGAGCACGCGTGGTGGGTCGGTTTTGAAGTGATCTTCCTCGTCATTGCCCTTCGCCAGAGCACTCGCGAAATGCAACAAATCGCCGAGCGGCAGGGGAAGCTGCAATCGATCAATGTTGAAATCGAAGCAGAGGTGAAAAAGAGAACCGCGGAATTGATTGCCGCGAATAAGCAGATGGAAACGTTTTGTTATTCCATGTCCCACGATCTCAAAGCTCCGCTGCGAGGTATCAGGGCGTTCTCGGACATGCTTTCTGAGGACCACAGCGAAACATTGAACGAAGAAGGTAAGGATTTCTTGAAGCGCATTCGGGATTCGGCGACCAGGATGGATTCATTGGTGAACGACCTTCTTGAATACAGTCGGGTCAGCACCACCAAACTGGTGATGGCTCCGGTGGATCTCGTGAACATTGCCAATGTGGCGGTTCGGCTGCACGCGGCTGAAATCGAGGAAAGGAAAGCCTCCGTCACCATTCAACAGGAAATGGGAGTCGTTTTGGGCCACGAAGCGACGCTGATCCAGGTGATGCTGAACCTATTGGGTAATGCTCTTAAATACAGCAAATTGGGGGTTCCCCCAGTGATCAGCGTTCGAGCTGAACGACGCAACAATCACATTCGCATTCTCGTGCAGGACAATGGCATCGGCATTCTTCCTGAGTATAAGCATAAAATTTTCGAAATCTTCGAGCGCGTGCCGACCACAGCGCAACAGTCCGGCACAGGTATTGGATTGGCAATCGTGGCAAAATCGATCGAGCGCCTGGGAGGGGAACTCGGGGTGGAGTCCGCACCGGGATCCGGGAGTACCTTTTGGTTCCAGTTGGCGGCGGTAACGACGATCGATACGAAAAACATCTCGAATATCCCGACTATGCCCGTTTTTAGCCCCGCAGG
>CBHTTJ010000172.1:0-12801 GCA_966095605.1 uncultured bacterium
ACCGAAGAAACTTCACAACCCCTCCGTGGCGAAAGCTGCGGAGGGGTTTTTGTTTTGAATGCGCTAATCTTCATTGCGTCAAAAGTGGCGTTGCTCACAAATCACTTAACTGTTAAACAAACGTCGTGAAAAATTCCTTTTATCTCGTTTTGGTCGCATCCGTTGTCGTTCCGGTGGTAAAAGCCGAAACGACTGTTGATTTCGCAAAGGACATTCAGCCTATTTTTCAAAAGTCGTGCATCGAATGCCACGGGCCGGATAAGCATAAGGCGGATCTGCGTCTGGATAACAAGGAAGCGGCGCTGAAAGGCGGCAAGAACGGTCCTGTGATCGTCGCAAAAGACGCTGCTAAAAGCGAGTTGTATCATCGTATTACCTTGCCTGCCGGTAACGACGACGTGATGCCGAGCAAAGGAGATCTTTTAACTAAAACTCAACAGGATCTTGTTCGCGATTGGATCAATCAAGGCGCTGTTTGGCCGGATACTGCCGTCATCAAAAATGCCGAAGCGGCACCCGAAAAAAAGTTGGCCGACTACAAACCAACCGCTGAAGAATTAAAAGCTGTGCCGGTTCTGGAAAAGTCCGGGGTGTCGATTCGCCCGATTGCTTTGAATGTAAATTGGAAAGAAGCCAGTTTTCGTTCCCTGGGGACCAACGCGACTGACGCCATTATCGCTCCGATTAAAGACGTTTTAGGCCTGGTCGATCTTAATCTCGCTGGCACTAAAGTGACTGATTCTGGTTTGGCGGCCTTGAAAAATTTAACTAATTTAAGTCGTCTGCATTTGGAACACACAAAAGTAGGAGATGCTGGGCTCGCCAACTTGAAATCCCTGTCTAACCTCAGCTATTTAAACCTTTTTGATACGTCGGTTACAGACGCGGGTTTGAAAACTCTCGCGGGGCTGTCCAGTTTGAAACAGCTCTATGTCTGGCAAACAAAAGTTACCGACGCTGGAATTGCCGAGTTGAAATCTAAACTTCCCGCCCTTCAAGTCTATAAAGGTTGGGAAACAAACGCAGTTGCGAAGAAGGAAGAGAAAGCAGAAGTAAAAAAATAGGCGTTTCCGGAGAAACGCCTATTAAAAAAGAACGGGATCAAAGCTTAGGCTTTGAGCTTGTTCAATTGGAGCGTCAGACGCGACTTCTTGCGGTCAGAGGTGCTCTTATGGAGAACGCCCGTCTTGGCAGCTTTGTCAAAAGCAGAGACTAATTGTTTCAATGCAGCCGCCGCTTCGGTTTTCTTTCCGGCGGAAGCGAGGGTGGCAAAATTCTTTTCCAATGTGTGCAGGCGCGATTTTGCACTAGTGTTCTGAGCGCGTTTACGGGCGCTGTTGCGCATGCGACGTTCGGCTGATTTCGTGTTCGGCATAAATCAATTCAAAATTGAGGGGCAAACCGTAACTGAATACCTGCTTTTGTCAACGGGGAGTTTCAAACCGTTTTAGATGGCTGATTATCGGCCTTGGCTGCCAAAGTCATCCACTCCCGAACCGTCGTAGCGAGATTCGTCCGTTCGCCTGCTGAAACTCCCGCAGGATCGAATCGATAACGTTTATGCAGGACAAGAATTTCTTCCAGTTGCTTGTTAAATAAGGGGGTTGATCCCGAAAGCCGGTTTTTCCAATGGAGGAGCGGTTCATCCGGGCGCCTGGCAAGGCCAAGTTCGGTCAGGCGTTTTTCTACCTGATAAAATTCAGAGTCAAGTCCAGGCCACTCCACTTTGGTTTCGGTCGTGGTCCTCTTACTGCGTTGCTTGCGCTCCTTGTTGAAAACAATGCGCCAGACTAGCACCAGGATCAACGGTATCAGCGCCCAGATCAGATATTTTTGATAACTGGTTTTTCCGTAACGCCATTTTGAAAATTCAAAAACCAGTCGGGACCATGCGTCCGAAATGGATTCAAAAAGGGATGCCCGCTCGGATTCGATTTTGTCCCAGGAAGCGGGGGTGGTGTCGAAATTCTCCCAACAACTGTTTGCTTTGTTCCAGATTAAAGCCCAGGCGTGTGCATGTCGTTCGCGGACGATATACATGTCCCCGCTTTTTCCGGATTCCTGTACTGAATAACCTGTTGCGTAACGCGCCGGAATATTGGCAATACGTGCCAGCAGGACAGTTGCTGTAGCAAAGTACTCGCAATGCCCGGACCGGGTTTTCTCAAGGAAAAGCGAAAGCGGAGTTTTCGCTCCCGATCGATCAACATGCCCCTCCGTGATATACATCGAATATTTGAAATAGTTGGCAAAAAACGCCGCAATATTATGGAGCTTTTGCTTGTCAGTTTTATTTGGTGAATCCAATTCCAGTTCGTGGGCGACTCTCAAAAGCGCTTCGCGTTCCACGTCCGGAATATCTCTGGTGTCTAACTCGCCCGGCGGGGAATCCGGGCCCGCCCCTGGGCCGAAACGGACGAAATAGCTCAGAAACCCAGGAGCTTCCGATGCCCTGATCGTTCCGTATGGATTCAGGTTTACGACAGCAGGCAAATTTGTGATTTCGGATGCTCCTAATGGTATCGCAAGAACACCACCGTTGTTATCAAGATATCTATGAATAGTGGCACCATGGTCCGATTGCTTGGCCACCAGGGACCAACTGTCACCAGCGCCTGAAGAAGCGAGTTGCGAAAAACTGGCTCGATAGGAGTACCAGCTCTCGTTTTTGTAACTGACATATGTCGCTTCGCGAAGAAGGTCGGGAACCGATTGTTTATCCGCTGGCTCAACGCGTAACACAATTCGGCCGGATAGTTTCAGGCGCCCAATTCGACCTATCGCTGTGCGACCTTCGTTTGGATCGAGATGACGTCGACCCAACATCCGGATAATCCAGGTTCCGAGCGATGTTTCAATTTTTGATTGTGCTTGATGCAAGGTTTCTTGCATCACAAAGCCAGATCCACAAACGACCGCCATGATGCAAATCCAGAGCGGCAAAGGAACGCGTCGAGGTCGGATTGCGAACATTGCCCATGCTATTAGAACGGCAATACCAACGTAAAACCAGTTGAACGTTTTCTCTGTCAGCGTGGCACTAAATTTGTTTGTCGTGCTCGCACCGAACAAACAAATCGCGAAATAGATGTAGGAGAAATTGATGCGTCGGTTCGACCACCTGCTTTCAGATTTCCGCCAGCGTAACAGCCATGAGAAAGTTTTCATGCTGATGGATTCCATCGTGCCAAACGCCTGCGCGAGAATCATCGGGAAGAAAACAAATGGCAGCCATTGGGGAAAAACAAAGGCTGGAGGTCCCATGTCCTGGGCGCTTCGAATTATCACGTAAGCTCCGACAAATAATAAGCCGCAAAGGTCCCAGATTCGGTTTAAGTCGGTGTCGGAAAAATTTAGACGAAATGGAATGAGTCGAGCGCTCTCAACAAGAATCGCCATGGCGCCCGCCCATACCAGAAAGTCCGCCTGCCAGCCCCAGAAGAGCAGCGTTGCTGCAAGCAGGAGTGGTGGAGTTTTCATAGCGCGGAAAGTGTTTCGGCGATTTTATCGATTTCGAGCACGTGAAAGTTTTCAGGTTCGTCCGCCATTGGGCCTAATTTGAAAGATTCCTTCGCGCCGGACGGCGTCACAACAAACACCATCAGAGGTGAACCCGCAATTTTGAGACGTTTAATGAAATCCTGACGTTCCTGGTCCCACGCCAGCAGGATGCAAATGCAACCGCTGACGGTGGAGATATGTTCAAGAACAAGTTGTTCAAGCGCCGCGAACTGTCTGTCCTTGCAAACTTGCACACAGGCGAGGATTTCGAGCATTTGTTCGGTGTGACCGACTCCTCGTCCGGCGGTAAAGCAATAGGCCTGCGGTCCAACAAACAGTAAGTCCAACAACGAATCTTGAGTCTGAATGGTGTAAGCAAATGATGCCGCCACAGAAACAGCTTCTTCAAAGACGTCGCTATGGACCGTTGGAAAAAATGTGTCGAGGACGAGGGCGTGGCGAACAAAGAATTCATCCTGAAATTCTTTGACGATGGGTTTACCGGTCTTTGCCCAGCTCTTCCAATGGATATGACGTAGCGGATCGCCGGGCCGATAATCACGCAACGCCACAAATTCTTCCGACTCGCCGACAGATGAAGCCATCGATACGCCGCCCTTTTGAAAAATTGATTTTCCCGGAAGATCAATGTCTGGCAGCAAATAACGTTTCGGCAGGATCAGAAGGGACTGCGGAGCCTGGGTTTTCCGCAGGGCACGAAACACTCCAAACGGATCTGGGCAAGTGAGGGTGACAGCTTCGAGTCGAAGATAGCCTCGTTTCAAAGGCAACATCTCGCCTCGCACTTCGATGGTCGCCTTTGGCGGTAGTGGAGGAACCGGCTGTTCATCCGACGCAGCGCGAATGTTTTGCTCAAGCAGCCACTGCCATCGGTACCACGCATTCATTCGGTCATAAAAATTGCGCTTCTCTTCACCGGGTTCGGGTGTCTCAAGGAATTCGCGCAAAGAAGGACGAGGATCAGACAATTCATCAATCAAACCGAGGTTATGCTGGGTGCGGCGGCCCAGATTCGTCAGAATGATTTTGTATTCGAATTTTTCCCCGACCGAGCCAAACCTGGGAAGCACCCTTTCTGCCGAAAATTTGATGCGGCAGAAAAAGGAGGCGACGCTCGCCGCAACTAATAAACAAAGCAGCAACATCGCCATCTGGTAAGCGACTGATAGATTTGTATCCAATCCCATCAGGGCGGTGATGATGATGCCTATGCAAATCATCCAGGCACTTTTCGTGGTGCGGCGACGCAGCCGATGCACCATCGCGGAGTAAGTGCGATACAGATAGTAATGCTGACGTTTGTAGAGCTGCATATTCGGCAAAGGTTTGGCCGAATCTCGGGATTGAGCTTTAAGCTGGAACAGGGATCTTTTTCAGCGCATCGCTGACGACGCTTTGGGTTGTGGCGCCGGAGAACCGCGCTTGTGGATCCAGAACGATACGATGGGCAATTACCGAAACGGCGATTTCCTGGATATGTTCCGGGTGAACAAATCCTTCGCCATCAAACAAAGCAAGTGCCTGTGCGACTTTCATCAACGAAATGGAAGCACGGGGACTGGCGCCCAGTTGAACGCCGGCCGCAGACCGCGTCGAGCTGACAATTTTGACGATATAATGTTTAAGCTCTTCGCTGATGCGAATTTCTTGCGCAGCCTGTTTCAGAATCGAAACGTCCTGCAACGAGGCGCATGGTTGGATATTTTCCAATGGGTGGTTTTTTGCTTGCGCGGTTAATACGGCAACTTCGTGTTCCGCGCTGACGTAACCGAGGTCGAATTGCATCGCAAACCGATCCATTTGCGCTTCCGGCAAAGGGTAGGTCCCGCGGAATTCCACTGGATTCTGAGTTGCGATGACGAAAAACAAATCCGACAAATTGCGTTTTTGTCCTTCTACGCTGACTTGTCCTTCGCCCATTGCTTCTAGCAGGGCCGATTGAGTCCGAGGCGAAGCGCGGTTAATTTCGTCGGCGAGCAGGATGTTGGTGAAAATCGGTCCTTCGTGGAAACGGAAGGATTGGTCACGCTGATCGAAAACAGAAACACCCAGGATGTCTGAAGGCAACAAATCCGGAGTGAATTGGACACGTTTGAACTGAACCCCGATTGATCGAGCCAACGTCTTGGCCAGGGTCGTTTTTCCGGTGCCTGGATAATCTTCCAATAGAACATGCCCACCGCTCGCGAACGCTGCCAATAGCCGACGCACGGCAGTGCTTTGGCCGCGCATCACCGATTCGATATTGCCGGCTATTCGTTTATAGATTTCGCGAGCGGCGGGTGAATTGGCGGTCATGCTGTGGTGGGTGTTGTTGTTTGGCGCAAAAGAGTTTGCGCGAGGAGCACCGCTGTCTTCAAGGAAAACTCGTTCAGCATTCAGGGCTGAATTTGAGTCATTGAGAATGGTGTTTGGCATATATTTATTGAGCAGGGGGTTCACTTACGACTGCGGTGGCCTTTGGCCAGCGATGGCGATTGAGTGCCAGGGCTGTCCCCAGGGCGAACAGGATAAAGCTGAAGATCAAAATGAGCAAACCGGTGGATGTATCTCTTAACAAAAATACGAGCCGTTGCACCGGCGTTGAAAGCAATACGACCGCGGCAGAGTAGGGGACAACGCGCGTCCCCCAGCCACCGAAAATGGCACGTACGGCGAAATAAGTAATCAGAACGGAAAGCGCGAAACAGCCGGTTGCCCACATGGCAATTGTATTTTCCGATAGAAGGGTCCAGAGAAGGGAATGGGCAATCCAGAGTCCGGCCGCGAAAATTCTTACCCCGGGAGCCTCTTTCTCATCTGTTTCCCAACGCAAACTATGAATCAGCAGAAAAACCAGGCCTACTTGAACCGCGAGATGCACGAAATAATGACTGTCCTGGAAGAAAACCCCGCTCGCGCCGCTGGCAACTATTGCACCTAAAAACCCCGCTTGCGGTTTACGAGACAAAATTGCCTGCAATAAAAAATATCCCGCCAACGCAACTCCCATGCAGGTTCCGCGCGACATGTCTAAATCGATGCTTTCCAAAAGCCCGCTGGGCACGCTTGCGACAATCGCAGCGAAGGACATCGACATCAGTTGAAAGGCGAACCGTGTTCGTTGAGCGGCGAAGATTTTTGTGTAAAGAGCCGCATTGAGCATGCTCAGAACGAAGAGCAGATTCCATTGATGCTGGCGTGCTGCGATGAAGCTTGCAATCACGCCGAGGGAAAGAAGTCCATTCCGCAAAGCTGGGGAAATAGTTTCAAAAACATCGCGACGGCGGAAGTAAAACATCCACGCCGCAACCCAGATCGAAGGAATCAGATACCATTTATACCACGTCACCTGATGAATGAATCCGACGCAATAAAGATGAACCAATGTAACCAGGACCCAAAGACTGAGCGCCGTGATTGGAAAGGTCCTGCGTTGCAGAAGATGGGGTCCCAGACGTCGTGGTGATGGAAGAAACCATGCAAGCGCGGCAAGCAGTGGCGCTCCAAATAACCAGAGCATTTCAATCGCCGGGTTCATCCGAAGATCCCGATTCAGCGCGCCTGAATTCTGGTGAATATATCGAATGACCAGCGGCAACATCACATTGACAGCAAGCAAGACACCGCCGAGGAGTAAAAGTCGCGGCGGAAAATTCATGCCCGCAAAGTATTTTCGCAGCTTTCCAAAACGAAGAAGGATTAACCCTGAACCAGCGAGGGACAGTCTTACTGCCAATTCGTTGTCAAAAAGTGACGCTTGTGTAATCAGGATAAACGGAACGAACGCGAACATGCTCTCAATGCACACCAACAATGAGAAGTCGTATAGAATACGGCGACGCACCAATACGATCGCTGTCCCCGCCAGCATCACCTCATAGAATTGAAACGATCCGAAATTGAAAAATAGCTGCGATACTTCTTCAGCGAAAATTTTCGAATCCGTGGAAAGTCTAAATACTGCGTAGAGCAGCAGGATCGCGCTCGCGATATAGAACGGATTCTGTGAAAGAATCCATTTGAGCCAATGATAAGGATCCTGCCGGGTTGCTTCTGTTCCTAACGGGAGTTTGGGCAGGAACGGCGGTGGCTGGGTATCGTCGGTTGGGGTTTGATTCGGGGTCTCAGAGGGCGGGAGGCCAGACGGTTCACTCGAGTTCATTGTTTCTCCTGGGTTTAGGTTGAACTGCTACCGTTGAACTGAGTTCTTTTTACTATCACCAGCTATTATAAGCAACTGTAAAATGCGTTCATGGCAGAATTTTTCACTATTTGTTCTCATTCCTCGAACTTGATCGGCTTTAGCGAGGTTTTGTAACTGCGAAAGCTGTTCCCGTCGCGAAAAGCAAAAACTTCCGAGAAACGGCCGGACCCACGCGGGCACGGGCAGGGAAGGCTCGGGCTCTCGGTTCGGATTCATAGGTTTTCTTGAAGGTTGTTGAAACGATGTTCTGTTGATGAAACGGATGGCACTTGCGAAAGAACACCACGTTTCGGACTGGGTTGCGGGGAAAGGTTGAAGAATATCATTAACTATCATTGGCAATAAAAAAGTTGATTTGGATTGAACAGAATGGCTTAATCGGAGTCTGAAATCGTTATGAGCACCGAAAATCCCACAAACAAGAAGCCGCACTGGTTCTCCATCAAAGAGGCAGCTGAATATTTGGATGTTGGTGAACCAACGATCTTTCGTTGGATGCGTGAAGGCAAGATCACCTATCGTAAAGTGGGTGACTCAACGCGGTTTTGGCAACAGGACCTGGACGCGGTCATGGAAGTCTTCCACAGCGGGAAGGAGATCGAAAATGTCAAAGCAGTTTGTCCGTTTTGCCATTCAGACGATATGGTGCAAGGCGTTTTCCGCACGACTGGCCTCAATTTTTTTCAGCCAAAGAAAACAAAGTTCTGGACGTTAAAAGACAGCAATGTGGAAAGCGAAGCACGGATGTGTGCTCGTTGTGGGGCAATTGCGCTTTTTGGGGATACAAAAAAGCTTGCGGCTCTAAGAGCGGAAAACCAGAAGTCGGACGAAAAAGATGCTGATGAAGCGTGACGGTAGGAAAAATTTTCGCTATGAAAGGCAAGCGGCCCTCCGGGCCGTCTGTATTCCTCAAAGACGCCTCATAACGCTTCCTCCTTTCAAGCTGCTTCGACCTTAATGGAAGGCAGGGGGCGTGCTGGTTGGTTTTAATTCCGGAGGAGAATCATTCCCAATTAGAGCTCGAGTGGCATAAGCGACCACGATGGTGATGATAGTGCCAAATAGCGTAAACCAGGGCCATGCCAGTGAGGTCCAGGTGAGGCTGATGGCGATCATCGCTGCGGTCGAAACCGCCATGCCGGCCACTACTGGCGTGCTCGATCCGCGATGCCAAAAAACAATCAGGGCCATGGAACCCAGTAGCGCCCCGCTCGTAAGGCCACGCAATTTGAACGCGGCGTTAAGGACGGAAGGTTGTTCCCGGCTCAAATAGGCGACCACGACTAATGCCGCTGCCCAAAAGACCGTCGAATAGCGGCTTAATTTGAAGTAGTAATCTTCCGTTCGGCCTTTCACTAAACCCTTCACGAAATCCATCGTCGATACTGATGCCAGGGCTGTTAATCCGGAACTGATTGAAGACATTGCAGCAGCGAGGATGGCGACGATCAGGAAACCCTTCAGGACGTGAGGCACCTCTGTGACCATGAAGATCGGGAAAATGAAGTCGTTCGCTTTAATCCCGCTTCCCGGGCGAGGTTCGGGCAGAGGAATTTGCATGGCGTGTTGTTGGTAAAACACCCAAAGCAACACACCGCACAGCAGGAAGATCAGGAACAGGGGGAAAATGAAAACGGCGCTGACGATCAGAGCCTTTCGGCCATCGGCGACTGTTTTGCACGCCAACACCCGCTGGACAATCAGTTGTTCGGCGCCGTGCGATGACAGGACAACAAACGTTCCGCCAATAATGCCCATCCAGATATTAAATGGAGTTGAAAATGAAAAGGAGCCGTTGAAGAAATGCAGTTTCCCGGCCTCTGCAGCCGTGTGCATCGCTCCACTAAAACCGCCGTTTACGAGCGTTGGAATGTAAAACAACGTGAAAATACCGCCTGCGAGGAAGAGACAGAATTGCACGGCGTCCGTCCAGATGACCGCTTTGACGCCTCCGAAGTAGGTATAAATCAGCGACAGAAAGATAAAGAGCAAAATGGAACCGAGGATAGGATCGCCCGTGCCGATACTCAGAATTTGATCGCCGAGGATCAGTTTAATCGGGATTGAAGCAACATAGACGCGGACACCTGCGGCCAGTGTTTCCATGAGGAGAAAGATGCCCCCCGCGCAACGACGCGCCGACTGTCCGAATGAATTTTCAAGCAATTGGTAAGGAGAATAAATTTCACCCTTCAAATAATGTGGAACCATGACCACGGCCAGAATGATACGTGCGATGACATAACCGACGATGATCTGGATGAATGAGATATTGTCACCGTAGGCCATGGCTGGAACCCCGATGATGGTCAACGCGCTCGTTTCCGCCGCAACGATCGACAGGCCAATCCCGAGCCAGCCGATGTTTTTGCTCCCGAGGAAATAATCTTTGGTGCTCTTCTGGCCGCGCGCTGCCCACATGCCAATGCCAATCATGGCGGCGAGATAAACGACAATCACGATCCAGTCTGCTGCGTCGAAAAAATTCATGAATGCGGAAACTCTAAATTGTTTGGCAGAGGTTGCAGGATTTGTCGTCAGGCGTCGATGCGGAATTCAGCAATTTTTCGGCGACACATCTTTGTGGATTTCGACGCATTTTTCCTCAAAAACGGGAGCAAAACAGATAGCAAAAATTGGTTAAAAACAACTAAGGTGGTCAAATTTAGCCACCCCGTCTTTCTCCTGTCTTTTTTCTTCCACCGCTAAAACCTCAATAAAATCAATGCTTTCAGAAAGGACGAACAGGCTGGCACGCCTGTTGCTAAACCGCGCAACCAAGTCCGGAAACAATTTGGTTCACCTAAACTATGAAAAAAATCGAAGCAATTATAAAACCCTTCAAATTGGAAGAGGTTAAAGACGCCCTGAGCGAAGTCGGCATCGAAGGCATGACTGTCATCGAAGTCAAAGGTTTCGGCCGTCAAAAAGGTCATACTGAAATCTATCGTGGCAGCGAATACACGGTGGATTTTCTTCCCAAGATCAAACTCGAGATCGTTCTCGCCGACAACATCGTTGAGCAAGCTGTTTCCGCGATCGTGAAGGCCGCCAAGACGGGCAAGATCGGCGACGGCAAAATTTTCGTTTCACCGGTTGATCAGGCCATCCGCATCCGCACCGAGGAGAAAGGGGAGCAGGCTGTTTAATTCTACGAACCAATCCAACACCACCTTTAACACTCAATGAAAAAATTTATTTATATCTTAGGTCTGACGACCTGCTTTGCGTTGGCGAACTTCGGTTTGCGCGCCGAAGAAACCAACGCTGCGCCGGCTGCGGCTGCGGTTGAAGCCGCTGCCGCTCCGGCGAAAGAGGCTTCCGTAGAGGACCGTCTTGCCGACCTCGAAGCTTACATGAACAACGTCGCTCGCCAGACGAATGCGCCGACGAAGATCGCAGGTCCTGGTCCTGGTCACAACGCATGGCAGATGACCTCGACGGCTCTTGTTTTGTTTATGACCCTCCCAGGTCTGGCGTTGTTCTACGGCGGTCTCGTTCGTCGCAAGAACGTTCTCTCTGTCATGGCTCAGTGCCTTGGCATTGCTGGTCTCGTTACCATCCTCTGGTGGATCTGTGGTTACAGCCTCTCTTTCGGTGCTGGTTCACCTTTCCTCGGCAGCATCAAAGACTTCGCTTTCTTCAAGGGCGTTGACGGAAGTGGCGTAGGACAGGGAAGTAACTGGATCTCGAACAACGTTTGGGCGATTTTCCAATTGACGTTCGCCATCATCACTCCAGCGCTGATTCTCGGTGCGATTGCAGAACGCATGAAGTTTTCCGCCGTTCTGTTGTTCGTTACCATCTGGATGTTTGTCGTTTATTTCCCGTTTGCTCACATGGTTTGGGCCGCGGATGGTTTGATGTGCGGACCTTTGAATCCGAAGGCGGCCATTAAGGCTCTCGACTTCGCTGGCGGAACGGTTGTTCATATGACTTCCGGTTGGTCGGCGTTGGTTCTTTGCTTGATCCTCGGACCTCGTAAAGGCTTTGGAAAAATTCCAATGCCTCCGCACAGTATGGTTCTTTGTATGGTCGGCACCGGCATGCTTTGGGTCGGTTGGTACGGCTTTAATGCTGGTAGCGCTCTCGCTGCGGACAGTATCGCTGCGCAAGCATTCACCACCACCACGTTGGCTGCTGGCACGGCGGGTTTTGTTTGGGGCATGCTCGAATGGATGTTAAAGGGTAAGCCGAGCGTCCTCGGATTCTGTTCCGGTATCGTCGCCGGTCTCGTTGTGGTCACCCCAGCTTGCGGTTTCGTCACCACCTGCGGAGCCATGATCATCGGTATTGTCGCGGGTGTGGTTCCGTTCCTCGCTTGCGCATATTTGAAAGCGAAACTTGGTTACGACGACGCGTTGGACACCTTCGGTGTTCACGGCGTGGGCGGCACCCTCGGCGCCTTGATGACCGGTTTGTTGGCTTCGAAAGATGCCAATCCGATCGTTGGTGGATTGGCGGACGGTCTTCTTGGTGCGCAATTGAAGGCCATCGGAATCACCCTGGTGTGGTCGGTTGTTGCGACTGTTGTCATCGCGATGGTTGTTAAAGTAGTCGTTGGCTTGCGTCCGACTGAAGAAGTCGAAAGCTCTGGCCTCGACCTGGCTGAACACGGTGAAGAAGGCTACCACGCTGAACACTGATTCAGCATTCGTTAGATCTTAATCACGTTGCGCCGCATCGAAAGATGCGGCGCAATTATTTTCGGGTTGGAAAAATTTTCGAACAATTTCAAAGGACGAGAAACATCGGCATTCCTGAAATTCCCTTGCTCCGAAACCGCAGTACAACGCTTTGTACTGTTGGTTCGCCCCCCCCCAAAAAAAAAATCGGGTACAACGCTAATTCTTCAATTTTGGACTCATCGGAATTGCCGTAAAGCCGTTGTAGTCCGTTTCCAAGGTCTCCTAAAAGGCGGTACAAGCGTTGTACTTCATTTCCGAAGACTTAAAAAATAGGTTGCGAGCATTTTCTCGAATTTTTGGGTCTTGGAAGTCCGACTTTTCGCGTTGTACAGCTCTTCCGAGGTCTTCGAAAGTGGAGTACAACGCAATGTACGGAAAATGTTGGCTTTTTTTGACCACATTTCC
>CBHTTJ010000173.1:0-12741 GCA_966095605.1 uncultured bacterium
GTTTTCAGGACGAAAATGCATCTGCTAACCTTAGCAGGTCGTTTTTCAGGACGTATTTGGGTGCTGCTAACGTTAGCAGGTCACTTTTCAGGACGAAAATGACTGTTGCTGACGTTAACAGGTCCATTTTCAGAATGAAATTGAGCCTGCTAACGTTAGCAACTGTTTCTACAAGACTGTAAATCAGCGGTTTACGTGGATTGAGATCAAAAATGGCTATTTTTGACCACATTCCCATGCTTTGAGCACCGTTATCGATGTAAAAGCCCCACCATCACTCCCACGAGCACCAGCCATGCAGAATTCAGGCGAAAGCCAATCAACACCGCCGCACTCAAGGCCGCCAGACCCAAGGTTGACCAATCCACCAGGGCGGTGCGGGCCAGTTGGCAGGTCACCATCAACATCAAGGCAAGAGAACCGACGTTGACCCCATCGAGAAACGCTCCCGCCGAGGGCGATTGGCGGATTTTGGGAATCAACGGACCACTGATCGCCACAAAGACAAACGCCGGTAAAAAAATTCCGATCGTTGCCACAATCGCCGCAGGCGTTCCACCTAATATGTAACCGATGAAAGTTGCCGTAGTAAAAACGGGTCCCGGAGTAACCTGACCAATCGCGATGGCATCGAGAAGTTGCGTCTCCGTGAGCCAATGCCACCGCTCCACCAGATCAGCTCGTAGAAACGCGAGGAGGACGTAGCCACTTCCAAACAACACGGAACCGATCTTTAAAAAGAAAAGAAACAACGGCCAAAGACCAAAAGCGGCGGCGCCAGCCGCCGGGGAAATTGTGCCCAGCATTCCCGGCAAGCAAAGAGGCATTTGCTTTTGCTTCCATCCGGCTGCGAGCGCTCCCGCAACCAACAAAACCAACAGTTCGTTGGCACCAAAAAAAACCGCGACGATTGCGGTCACTCCGATGACCGCAAGCAGGGAATTTTTCACGGCGGTGCGGGTCAGACTCCAGAGCGCCTGGACAACGATGGCGATGATCACCGGCTTCACTCCATAAAGAATAGATTGCACCTGCGGCAGCTGGCCAAATTCGACATAGGCCCATGCGCACCCGAGGACGATCAACATTGCCGGTAGGATAAAACAGCTTCCCGCTACGATCAGTCCCACCCAACCGGCGCGAACGTGCCCGATATGAATCGCCATTTCGGTAGAGTTCGGACCGGGGATTAAATTGGTGGCGCCCAGCAGATCGAGAAATTTTTCGCGCGTGAGCCATTGGCGTCGACGAACGATCTCCTCTTCCATCATCGCGATGTGGGCAGCCGGTCCGCCGAATCCGATAATGCCGAGCCTCAGAAAAACGAAAGCGAGCTCACGCAAGCGCAAGGACAAAGATGGCGTTCCTGGTCGAGTCATGAATCAAAGCTGACACCGAAACTCCGCGAAATTTTTCTTGAGGCAAGAACAATGTAGAACAGCCCAATGCCAACCAAAATAATTCTCTTGTAACTCGATTTCCAAATCTCAAGTCTACTTCACCGACATGAATTTGGTTTCTGCAGCGATGCGTCGTCCCCTCACGGTGATTGTTTTAATCATCGCGATTTGCCTTGGCGCGTGGGTCGCCCTCAAACAGATGACCCAGGATATTTTTCCGTCATTGGGCATTCCCACCATTTACGTAGCGCAACCTTACGGCGGAATGGACCCCGCGCAGATGGAGGGATACCTCACGTATTATTACGAGTATCACTTTCTTTACATCAGCGGCATCGAACACGTGGAATCGAAATCGATTCAGGGTGCTTCGATCATGAAGCTCCAGTTTCATCCCGGAACGGACATGGCGTCGGCGATGGCTGAAACCATTTCCTATGTGAATCGCGCGCGCGCCTTCATGCCGGCAGGAACAGTTTCACCTTTCGTGATGCGTTTCGACGCGGGCAGTGTGGCGGTGGGATCATTGGTGTTCTCAAGCGAAACCAAAACCGTCGGACAACTCCAGGATGCTGCGTTAAATCTGGTCCGTCCCCTCTTCGCAACGTTGCCCGGTGTCTCGGCACCACCTCCCTTTGGCGGCAGCGCACGCTCGATTGTTATCGCAGTGAAGCCAGACCGTCTCCGCGCTTTCAATATGTCGCCGGATGAGATCGTCACCGCCATTGCCGCGGCGAATACCATCAGTCCTTCGGGGAACATGACTCTTGGTGACAAATACCCGATCGTTCCCGCCAACTCCGTGGTCAAAAGCATCAAAGACCTCGAAGCCGTGCCGGTTCGTCCCGGTGTTTATCCGACGGTTTTTGTGCGCGACGTCGCCGACGTGACCGATGCCGCGGATATCGTGACCAGCTACGCGCTGGTGAATGGGCGTCGCACGGTTTACATCCCTGTCACCAAACGCGCGGAAGCTTCCACGCTCTCCGTAGTGAAACTGGTGAAACAGAACCTCGGCAAATTCCAAAGTGTTCTGCCCGACGACGTGAAGGTGAGTTACGAATTTGATCAGTCGCCGTATGTCACCCGTGCGATTCGCGATCTCGTCAAGGAAGGCGGGCTCGGGGCCATTCTCACGGGAATCATGGTATTGCTGTTTCTGCGGGATTGGCGAACAGCCTTCATCGTGGTGATCAACATTCCCGTTTCATTGTTGGCAGCCGTATTTGCCCTCTGGATTTCCCAACAGAACATCAATTTGATGACCCTCGGAGGTCTTGCGCTGGCCGTGGGTATTCTTGTGGACGAAGCCACGGTGGCGATTGAAAATATTCACACGCACCTGAGTCTCGGAAAAAAACTGGCGCGCGCGGCCTCCGATGCGACACGGGAAACGGCGGTTCCACGGCTCCTCGCGATGTTATGTATCCTTGCGGTTTTCATTCCCGCGTTTTTCATGGTCGGCGCTGCCAAGGCATTATTTGTTCCTCTCGCCCTGGCCGTCGGTTTCGCCATGGTGGCTTCATTTCTTCTGTCGAGCACGCTGGTGCCAATTTTGTCCGTGTGGTTTTTGCGCCACCATGCGCCGAAGAGCGCTACGACAACCGTGCAGAAAACCTCCACCCAATCGGGAGCTTATGGCCGCATTCTTCAGCCGATCATTAAATTGCGTTGGCTGGTGCTGCTTGTTTATCTCGGTGTCGCGGGATTCGTAATCTATGTCTTTGGCCAACGCCTCGGCACGGAAATTTTCCCGAGAGTCGACGCGGGCCAGTTATCCGTTCGCCTCCGCGCTCCCGCCGGAACACGCGTCGACAAGACCGAACAGCTCGCCTTGCAAACTTTGGATCTGATTCGCAACGAAGTGGGATCCAACAACGTGGCGATCACAATGGGTTTCGTCGGCGTTCACGCACCGAATTATCCCGTAAACTTGATTCATCTGTGGAATAGCGGAACCGAAGAAGGAGTGGTGCAGGTCCAATTGAAACCGGGAACATCGATCCACATCGAAGCGCTCAAAGAGCGGATGCGACAAGTGTTCGCCGAGAAAATGCCGGACGTGAAATTTTCCTTCGAACCGAGCGATATCGTCAGTCGTGTCATGAGCTTCGGCGCTTCGACGCCAATCGAGATTGCCGTCGCTGGACCGAACCTCGCTGCCAGTCGTGAACACGCGGAAAAAATTCGCGAACGCCTCTCCAAAATTTCCTCCCTGCGCGATATCCAATTTGGCCAATCGCTCGATTACCCAACGGTCGACGTTAACATCAATCGTGAACGGGCGGGAATCATGGGCGTAAAAGTTTCGGACACCACACGCTCGTTGGTCGCTGCCACAGCTTCGAGTCGATTCACAACTCCCGTGTATTGGGCTGATCCGAACAGCGGCGTGAGTTACCAGGTGCAAGTGCAGGTGCCGCAGAACAAAATGACGTCCGTCGACGAATTGAAAAACCTTCCTGTCGGCGCGAAAGACGGCAAATCCACTTTGCTCAGAAACGTGGCAGCGGTGACCGAAGGAACCATGGTGGGTGAATATGATCGTTACAATATGCAGCGGTTGGTCACGATCACGGCGAATATTTCTGGAGCGGATCTTGGAACTGTTTCGAAGCAAATCATGGCAGCTCTAAAAGAAGTGGGCGAGCCGCCAGCAAAAACCCGAGTCGATGTGCGCGGCCAAATCGTGCCGATGGAACAATTGTTCGATGGATTGAAATCCGGGCTATTGATTGCTGTCGTGGTTATTTTCCTCCTGCTTGCAGCTTACTTCGAATCCATCCAATTGGCAGTGGTGGTGATTTCGACGATTCCCGCGGTTATTGCCGGCGTAGCTCTTTCCCTCTGGCTCACGGGCACCACCCTTAATATCCAATCGTTCATGGGAGCGATCATGTGTATCGGCGTGGCGGTGGCGAACGCGATCTTGCTCGTCACATTTGCCGAACGGGCCCGCTTGGCCGGAAGCGAAGCAGAAATCGCAGGCAGCGAAGGCGCTCGTTCACGCCTCCGTCCCATTCTCATGACGAGCTGCGCGATGATCGCCGGTATGATTCCGATGGCTCTTGGCCTTGGTGAAGGTTCCGAGCAAACCGCTCCGTTGGGCCGCGCCGTGATCGGTGGATTGATTGCGGCAACGTTTGCCACGTTGTTCGTTTTACCTTCCGTATTTGCAATTTTCCGAAAACGCACCAGCCGAGGTTCCGTGTCACTGGACCCGGATGACCCGCTCAGCGGTCATCATGTTTCACGACTGGGAGCGGATTAATTTTCTATGCGATCAAATCTAAAATCTTTTGTTGGCAGAATATTGACGGGAGTCGTTCTCATCAGCTGCACGTCAGTCGCCATGGCTCAAGCGGCTTCGGTCAAGCTGGCTTCAGCGAAACGAGGTGAAATCCTGCGCAACGTGACGTTGCCGGCAAACGTCGCGGCGAATCAACAAGTCACGCTCTACGCCAAAGTTGCGGGTTACCTGAAAAATATTTCCGTGGATAAAGGCGACGAAGTGCAAAAGGGAGCGGTGATTGCACAAATCGAAGCACCGGAGCTCGCCGCCGACCTCGCCAAGTACAAAGCGGAGGCCGCGATTGCGGAGCTGGATTTCAAACGGATTGCTGACGCCCAAAAGAAAGCATCTGATCTGATCGTAAGCCAAAACGTTGATACTGCGAAAGCGAAAGTGGACGTCGCCAAAGCAAATCTGGAACGAGCCGAAACATTATTAAAGTTCACCGAAGTTTCAGCTCCGTTTAACGGAGTTGTCACAAAACGCTTTGTCGATGTTGGAGCATTTGTTCCTTCGGCCACATCAGGCAGCGCCGCCCAAAACGCCGCGATCGTCACGTTGGTTGATTTGAAGACCGTCCGGGTGCAAGTGGCCGTGCCGGAAGCCGAAGTTGCTTTAATCAAAAAAGGCCTTCCCGTGAAGGTGACATTGGACGGGCTGCCGGGCAAAAATTTCCAGGGAACCATCACGCGCTTCACACAGGCGCTTGATGAGGTGATGAAGACGATGCTCGTGGAAATCGATTTAGCCAACGATTCTGGTGAGTTGCGGCCCGGAATGTATGCCACCGTTAAGATCGGCGTAGAAAAACATTCCGACGCGTTGTTGTTACCAATTGAGGCGGTGATGGTCGAGAAAAGCGGCTCGTCGGTGTTTACGGTTGTCGATGGCAAAGCGAAGAAGAACCCCGTGAAGACCGGTTTCAACGATGGTTCATTTGTTGAGATTGTTGACGGATACAAAGGCGAAGAACCAGTCATTGCCGTCGGCAAAATGGCTCTGGCCGACAAACAGGCCGTAACCGTAACGGAGGGCAAATGAGGCGGAGCATTTGCGATTTACGATTTACGATTTACGCGCTTTGCGGAGTCATCTCACTTCTCAGCACCGCCGCGGGCGCTGAAGAACCGAAGCGCGTCCCCATTGATTTACCCACCGTCCTGCGTCTTGCGGGCGCGCAAAATCTCGATGTTCAGATGGCCCGGGAAAGGCTCGTCGAAGCCCAGGCCAGCGAGGAACAGGCCCGACAGAATTTCTTTCCGTGGATTGCGCCAGGCGTCACCTATCGTCGGCATGAAGGCCAAATCCAGGATGTTTCCGGGAATGTTTTCAGTGCGGATAAACAGTCTTATAACGTTGGCGCGAGCATCAACGCCCAGCTGGATATTGGCGACGCGTTGTATAAGACACTTGCTTCGAAGCAAATCACGAAGGCGGCTGGCGAAGCGTTGAAGTCACAGGAACTGCACGCCATTTCCCTCGCGGCACAAAGCTATTTTGAACTCGCAAAAGCCGACGCCGTCATTCGCACAACCGAGGAAGCTTTGCGCGTTTCGGAAAATTATGAGCAACAGGTTCAAGCGGCAGTCGAAGGCGGACTGGCTTTCGCCGGGGATAAACTTCGGGTGACGGTCCAGACCGAGAAGTTTCGCTTGTCCCTCAAGCAAGCAGAGGCCCAACGGCAGTTGGCGTCCGTTCGGCTGGCAGAAATCTTGAAACTGAGTTTGAGCGAAGAATTATCTCCCTCCGAAAATGAACTCGCGCCGCTGACATTGGTTGATACGAATCAAGCGATCAGCTCGCTGGTTCAGGAAGCTTTTTCCAATCGTCCGGAAATCAAACAGAGTAGGGCATTTGTTTCGGCAGCAGAAGAGAACAAAAAAGGGGCAACGCGCGGGGTGTGGATTCCGACGCTCAGCGCACAGGCGTTTGCCGGCGGTCTTGGCGGTGGCAAGAACGAATCGACCGGGAACTTCAGCGACACCGCGGATTTTGCCGCGACTGTTAGCTGGCGTGTGGGTCCTGGCGGAATTCTCGATAGCAGTCGTGTTGACCTGAGCAAATCAAAATTAAAAACCGCGGAACTTACCTCGGAGAAAGTCCGCCAGGAAATTGAAAAACAAGTCGTGGACGCCGCTGTTCAAGCTGAGTCGTTGCGCGAACAAATGAAGTCGGCGCGTCGGGTGCTGCAGGCTGCTGAGGATAATTTAAAACTGAACCGCGAGCGCAAAGAATTTGCGGTTGGAGTTGTCCTGGAAGTGGTGCAGGCCCAGCAGGACCTCGCCAGGGCAAAGGCGGATTACCTTTCTTCGGTCGCCGACTATAACAAGGCGCAATATTCGCTCATCCACGCGCTCGGCCAGATTAAGTAGATCGTTGAAAATTAAAAAATCTTTGTCGCTTGGGAGACAGTCTGGTTTAACTTCTCCCCATGTTGACGAAGGATCAGATTTCCGAAGCGCTTAAATCCGTTAAATATCCGGGATATTCCCGGGACATTGTTTCGTTTGGCCTGGTGAAAAATATTGCCCTCCACGAGGGCGAAGTCGTCGTCTCCGTTCAACTCACCACCCCAAATGCAGACGCGGCGCAGCAGATCACCCGCGAAGCAGAAGCCACTTTGAGCAAATTATCCGGAGTGAAGAAAGCTCGCGTCGACGTCCTGGCGCCAGCTACTCCGCAGGGAACCAGCCCTTTCGCCGGCCAGCAAAAAGTTCCAGGCATCAAACGAATCATCGCCGTTGCCAGCGGCAAGGGTGGGGTAGGGAAATCGACAGTTTCAGTAAATCTCGCCTGCGCCCTGAAACATCTCGGTGCCAAAGTCGGTTTGCTCGATTGCGATATTTACGGCCCAAGCATTCCGTTGATGATGGGAGCGCAAGGCAAGCCGAACGTGAACGATAGCGAAATGCTCGTCCCTCTGCTGGCGCACGGCGTGAAACTCATGAGCATGGGATTCCTGATCGAGGGCGATCAGCCCGTCATCTGGCGCGGCCCGATGATCGTCAAGACGATCCAACAATTTATGTTCGTGGTCGACTGGGGTGAACTCGACTACTTGCTGGTCGATCTTCCTCCAGGCACGGGCGACGCCCAATTAACCCTTTGCCAAACCGTGCCGTTGGATGGTGGGGTGATAGTCACAACACCTCAGGAAGCATCTCTTGGCGTCGTTCGAAAAGGCGTGAACATGTTCGAGAAGGTCAATGTACCTATTCTCGGAATGGTGGAGAACATGAGCTACTTCATCACGCCGGATGGTGAGCGCGTCGAAATATTTGGTCATGGAGGCGGTAAAGGTGAAGCGGAGAGAAAAGGCGTCGCGTTCCTCGGTGAAGTTCCGATTTACACGGAAATCCGCATCGGTGGCGACAAAGGGCTGCCGGTAATGGTGAGCGCACCTGATACTGCGCCAGCGCAAGCATTCCTGAAAATCGCACAGAACCTGCAATCGGTCTTGAAGCCGTAGATTTACTGGGAGGTCCCAAGACTCAGGTCATCAAACCAAATTGGCGTTCCCGAATAAGGGCTGCCCCAAACAGAAGGGCGGCCGTTGGAGGGCGCGGTTTCGACATCGAAGGCGAGCTGAGGTTCTTTTGGTTCAGTTTCCGCCTTAGACCATGCTTTTCCGCTAAGCACGAATTTATTATCCGCCGCTTTCTTCAACTGCAATTGCAACTGCGTCCATTCACCTGATTTCCATTCAAAAGGAACTCCCTTCAATACGTCATCGCCTTTAAACAGCTCCAACATTTTCTTTGCAGGCGAAACCTGGAGTCGATAACCACCGACGCCATTCAAACCGACCGCAAAGGTTGGGAAACGTCGTCCTTTACCAGTGCCGAAAATTTTGGCGGAAACAGCCACGTTGTAATTGGTCGATGGACCGAACAACACGCGAAACGTATCGAGCGGCGCCCCGGGAAGTTCCAGGAATTTATTTCCTTTGTCCTCATTGACGACGAACGCTCCGTCGATGACCAGAAAATCATCCGGCACCTTGCCCACCTCTGCTTTATCGAAATTGTTCTCGTAAAGCTTCGCCGGTTCCGCGGCGGAAAGTGTCGCAACAAAAATGGAAAAAACTGCCGCCAACAAGAAAGCGGATTTTGAATCGGTGTTCATCGTGTTATCCGTCGTTTAGACTTATTCGTTTCGCAAAGCTTTCAATAATTCTCCGCGCAGTGCCAATTGGGTAGCAAGCCAGGTCCAAAGCAACCCGCTGATTGCAATCGCACCAAGCGTCACGCCCAGTGACGCATAAGGTATTTCGCCCCGCGGCGAAAGCAATTGCGGCAGGATCGCGAGGAAGGCCGAGACAATTCCGAACAGGAGCCCAACGAGGAGCAACGCGGCGTGTTCACTGATCACCAAGTGACGCAGTGAACGTTTGGTAAAACCAAGAGCAAGAAGCAGTGCCAGCTCGCTACGGCGCTCGAAGACATTCCGCAAAACAACCACAGCCAAACCTACGGTGCCGAGGAGCAAACCCAATCCACCAAGAATTTGAAAAGTGTTTAAATAGGTATTTTGCACCGCGTTAAACGCTGCCAGACGTTCCCTCGCTGGCGTCACTTCGAAACCAACGTCCTGCAAACCACGGGAAAGTTCTTTGGCGACCTGAGTAAATTTATCATGCGGTGCCTCGATAAAAAACAGACGAGCCCCTGTTTCGTTGGGAAATTTTGCGCGGAAAGCATTTTCGTCTATGATGAGACTGCCTTGAAGAATCGAATTGGCGATGGTCCCGACGATGCGGATTTTGAAGGAATTCCCCCGGTCATCGGTGTAATCAATCGTATCTCCAACTTTTTTGTGCAGAGCCCATGTAATCGACGCTTCGTCGCCGATGGCTGGGACTTCGTCGGAAGTCTTTTGGTTCGAAAGCAATTGCCAACTGCCGTGACTTCCCTTTTCCGCAATCGTTCGCGCAAATGTAAAAGCTTGTCTCGCTTCGAGCTCCTTTGGATTTACGCCCAGCAAGCGCGGCCGTTGCGCGCGGTTCAGATTCAAACAACTCGCGTCGTCTCCTTCCCGAACACGGAACGGCACGAATGAAACACCCTTCAAATCTCCTTCATTCAGCCCAAAGAACTCCCGCCCAGTCTGTTCATTCAAGTTTTGGATGACCGGCAGCGTCGTTTCGCCGATCAAAGCGAATCCACCGGTTCCCGAAGAGCGCTGCTCCGCCTTTTCGTCCGAACTCAATTTGAAGGCCCCGATGGATGCAATGAGAAAACTTCCGCTCGCCAGGAGGGCAATCGTGGCGAGACTGCGATTTTTTCGTCGAGAGGCATTTCGCACTGCGAGGGCTGTTGAGGAAATCCTGTTGAACTCACTCGATGTTGACCATTTCCGCAACAGCCACGCAGCCCCGGCAATGACCGCAACCAATAATAACATTCCGGCTGAGAAAAACGTTTCGGCCGAGTTGCTATCCTTTTGGGATATCGCATAACCCAACAACGCCATAGCGCCGCCTCCGCAAATCAGTGCAATCCATTTTGACCACTGCATTTTTCTCTTCGTCAGCCCCGGACTGGAGATGGCTCCTTCATTCAATAATTCCCGCGCAGGCTGACGCGCCTGCTTGCGCAACACCCACCAGACGGTAAGCGTGCTCAAAACAAAACTGGCGGCGAAACCGGTACTGAGCGTGGGAGTAGTCGCATAGAATTGCAGCGACGAAGTGCCTACCGCCGATCTCCATACCGTGGTCAACGCGTGCAACATCCCTCGGGCAAAAAGAATACCGCCAACGGCACCAATAATTCCTCCCGCCAATGAAACGACCGCTCCTTCCAACAACAAAATTCTGCGAACTTTTTTCGGCCCGAGCCCGAGTGCCAGGAGTGTGCCGATCTCCGACGCTCTTTGCTCCAGCCCAAATTGAAACATCAAAGCCATCAGCAGGACTGCCGCGATGATCAGGAAGAAACTAAAGCCGAGGAACAGTCCGCCGAAATCTTCTGACTGATTGGCGGCGGCGAGCGCTTGCTCACGCGCTGGCTCGAAGCGTAAGCCCACCTCGTCTGGACGAACCTGTCCAAGAATTTTCTTTTCCAGAATTTCCGCGGTCATCCCGGCGCGGTTACTTTCGCCTATGCTTCTCAACAAAGGGAAACGGATGGCGGTCAAATTACCAAAGCGATTGCCCCACAGCTTCTGGCCCGTGGCGAGAGAGATGAAAGCCTTGGGGGTGCCGCGATGCTCCTTCCAATATTGTTCATCTTTGGGACGGATTTTGTGAACCAACGGAAAACCGGCGTCCCAGTTCTCAGTTTTTTCAGCCTGCGCAATGCCAGGGAATTCCGGCATCAACGTTTGGTCAGCATGGATGCCGCTGAGCGGGACGATGCCTCGAACTCGGAAGCGATTCGTTTGCTCGATCAACTTCCCCGCTGATTCAGGCAGGAAAAAGGTCAGATCGATGGTCGAACCCACGCTCGCCTGCAAGTCGTCTGCAAGCCACTGATTGATGACGATTTCATCATCATGCAGATCGGCTGGAACGAGCGGCGGTCCCGCAGCGGTAACCATCGAATAGGGCGTAGTGTGGTTTCCCGAACGCAGCTGGTTGACGAAGTAAGTCAGAATCGGCTGCGCATTGGTCAACTGCATGGCCAGTGCGCGGTTTGTTTCAATTTCCTCAACATTCCCGTAATCCACTTCTTTAAGACTGAAATTCGTGGTGCTTAAAGCCGCCCGGGCGATCGATTCATCAATGAAAATGCGTTCCGAGCGCATTTCCAGCTGTTGGTTGTCGCGCGTCGGCTTCAGTTCGATCTGGGCATCGCGGAGATCCCACGTGCGACTCAGAAACGTTTCATTCAACTCTTCGCGACCGGCCGGAGCAATTCCGCTTTCAAACTCCTCTTCCTCCTCTCCATGAGAGCGGAACTGTTTCAGAAGCAAATGCAGCCGCGGAAAACGTGGAAGAGCGTAATCGGACCACGAAATCTGAATGTGCCCGACGACGATATTCGCCTTTTTCTCGATGTGAGCCGCTTTTTGCAAAACCTCCATCGGCACAAAGACGTTGAACGGAGGCACCTGATTGGCAGTGAGATTAAAATTACCAAGTGCCGTGGCGGGAACAATTTTGTGGATTTTCAACCGCAGAACAAATGACGAATCCGATTGTGGCGAAATGGGTGCCTCGAGCGAAAGAGCAGAGGGCTTGCGCGCACGAAGGACTAGAGTATCGCCCGCTTTTACATGTAAATGGTTGGCCAGGGATTCATTGACCGCGAGGGTGCCGGGCGGAAACGCAGCAAGTCCAGGGTCGGCTCCAAGTTCCACAAGATTTGTCTCCACGCCCAACAACTGCACCCGATTCGCCCGGGCAGTGCCGTCTTCACGGCTTGCAATCGCTGGCAGGATGAGGATTGGCGACATTGTGGATTCGACGTACGTCCGGCGCCGAATCTCCTCGATGTCGTCGATTCGCTCCGCCAGATCGGCCCGAAAAACTCGATCGCCACCTTGCAGCGCGCAGTTGATTTTCCCGAGTCGTTGCAGAGCCATTTCGCGCAAACTGCCGCGCACGGAATCGCCAACGATCAAGGCACCGATCAGGACGGCGCTCCCAATCGCCGCGCCGAGGAGGGCGCCCAGATGTGATCGGGCGTGAAACCGGAGACTGCGAATAATCAGCGTCCAGATCGTCATGAATCCATGGCAAAAATGCACAAAAGAGGGAAAAGAACAAATGGCAAAATACCTGAGGCGAGACCGTCCCGAGCAAGGAAAGGAAAACATCGGACGTTTGGATGGAATGATCCCAACGGATCGTCTGGTCAGAATGAAGATTTCTGCCGACTCGACGACGGAGGTTGTAAGCAGGCTGGCATAAGCGTTGCTGAGCTTCTGGCAGCGTCTTTTGGGCTGCGAAAGGCATTCGTCTACAAATGTCGCTTACTAAGAATGCTTTATGTTCGTGATTTTCAGAAAACCGATCGCAATCGAACTCTCAGAAACCGTTGGTTTTAAAAATCCGATCCATTTCAAAGACTTGGGAAGCAGTGATTTTTCCCAAACCACCCTTTT
>CBHTTJ010000174.1:0-12739 GCA_966095605.1 uncultured bacterium
GCAAACCAGAACGGTGATTCACTCTTGTCCGACGTACCCGAAAAGAACATATTCAGCCAGTGAAAATGTTTTCACACGAACTCAGCGTCGAGGCAACGGCCGATTGCTCTTTCTGTTTTGATCTTGAGTCATTGGCCGGCGGTGCCTCACGCTGGCGTTAGGCCGTTTCACACGTCATGAACACGCGAAACTTCGTCCGTTGGCGACCTGTCTCCGTGGTCCTGATCGTCCTCGCTGCTATTTACGCAGGGTCCGTACCGTTGAATCTGTGGCGAAGTAGTGTTGCGTCGCAACGCGGTGACCAGAAAATGTTACACTTTACGGCTTGGGGAGCGTTTTGGAATGCGCTCATTGCGATTCTCTGTTGCGCTCGCTGGCGATTGATGCGACGTCAGCGCCCGATTTGTCTTGCCGCTGGTGGTTGTGCCGTCGCAGTAGCCCTTTTCAACCTCGTGACAATTGCGTCCATTCGCTCAAAATAGTTTGGCACCTTTCCGCGACGACGAACACTTATAGGTAGATGCAAGACCTGACTGACGGAGAATTGCTGGAACAGTACGCCGATCGGAATTCCGATGAAGCGTTTTCCGTGTTGGTGGCCCGGCACGTCAACCTGGTCTATTCCACGGCGTTACGTAAAGCTGGCAATCCCAACGCCGCCGAAGAAATCACCCAGGCCGTTTTCATCATTCTAGCCAAAAAGGCCGGGACCTTCCGCAAAAGCGCTTTCCTTTCCGGCTGGTTGTATCAGACCACGCGGCTGGCCGCTCAGAATTTTTTGCGAAGTGAAATCCGTCGCTCCCACCGCGAGCAGGAGGCTTACATGCAATCTCTCTCGAACGAAACGGACTTAAATGTCTGGGAACAAGTCGCGCCGCATCTTGAAGACGCGATGGGACGGCTCAGTGAAAAAGATCGCAACGCGATTGCCCTCCGGTTTTTCGAAGGAAAAAGTTTTCAGGAAGTGGGAAGCGCCTTCGGTACCAGTGAAAATGCCGCCAAGAAACGGGTCGCTTATGCCTTGGAAAAGTTGAGAAAATTTTTCGTCAGGCGCGGGGTCGTTTCATCAACCGCGATCATCGCGACGGTTATTTCAGCAAATTCAGTTCAAGCCGCACCGACAACGCTCGCCACGTCCGTTTCTGCTATCGCGATCACCAAAGGAGTCACGGCCAGCGGTTCAACGCTGGCGCTGGTCAAGGGGGCATCGAAACTGATGGCATGGCTCAAAATAAAAACGGCGGCGTTAACGGGCGCAGCCATTCTCCTTGCCACCGGCACGAGCGTCCTGTTGGTCAAAGAATTCGCGTCAAAAGAAAAGCTGCGGACTAAACCGGCGACACAAATAGCCTCCTCCGAACCCGATGATATAACGAACGCATCACCGGCGTTGATGGTGCGAACGACACGCTTCCCAAATAAACTGGGTCATGCTCGGTGGAGTTTTTGGGGCGAACGAAGTGAGACAAGTCCGGTGGAAGCGATAGGACTCAATACCTCGTTTGAGTCGTTGATAGGTGCCGCATACTGCTTCGGAACGACTCGAACGATTTTTCCGCCGGAATTACCTCATACCAACTTCGATTTTCTGGCAACATTACCCAACCTCCCGGCCAAGAAACTTCAAGCCGAGGTTGAAAAAGTGACAGGCTTTGTGGCGCATCCCGAGATGCGGGAAACGGACGTCCTGTTGCTCAAGGTCAAGAACACGAACGCGCCCGGGCTGCGGCCTGGAACAGTCGGCAGGAGTGGAGGCGTGAACGGTGGCTATTACTATCGAGAAACCAATCAGCCCATCTCTAGTTTCCGAGCCTATCTCGAAAGTAATATCCTGAAGAAACCAGTGATCGATGAAACCGGGTTGACCAATCAATACGACTTAAACCTTGAGTGGGGACCGATGGAATGGGGAGGAATAAACGACCGTCGCCTTGAGCAAGCCATGATCGAGCAACTTGGGCTCGAACTCGTCCCGGCCCGCCAACGCATAGAGATGCTCGTGGTGGAGTTGGCCAAGGGTTCCGATAAAGCAGCCCTTTACAAAGAAGTCAGTCCCTCCAGCATTGATGAAGCGACCTGGGACAGTCCAAGACTGGAGTTTCTTCCCCCTGTTTTGATCCTGCGTCCCACCCGTTTCCGTGAAGGCAGTGTCGCCAGCAGAACGGACGATTCACGAGTCCGCATGATTTTCAAAAACTCCTCCCTGGACTATATCCTGGCGGCCGCAGCTAATTTCAAAGTGAACGGAAACTTCTGCACGTGGCGGTCTCGAATCATGGCGCCGGCAAATCTGCCCCAGGAAAGATTTGACCTGTTGCTGACCGTGCCCGACGCGGAAGAAAGGTTACGAAAGGAAATCAAGAAGCAGCTTGGTTTAGAGGTACGACGTGAAACCCGCGAAGTGGAGGCGTTGATCATTAAAGAAAGTGAGACCGTTGCACCCAAACCGAGCGTGCAAAAACAAACGCCGGCTTCGACCTCGGAAACCCGAATGGAAAAGCTCCCGCTCTGGATTATCGCACAGAACATTGAAGCGTATCTGGGAAAACCGGTTCTGGTTCAAACGACGTTGACAAATAACTTCACGCTCACGCTCAGAACGGTTTTTAAAGATCAAAGACTGACCTTCGATGAAAAAGAATTGAAACGGGATTTTGTGAACCAGTTGGGCCTGGAACTTGTGGCGAAAAAAGAGCCGGTCGAAATGCTGATTGTTGAGCATACCAACAAATGAAGATGAAACGCGCTTTTACACTGATGGAATTGCTGGTGACGCTCGCGGTCATTGCCATTCTCGCCGCGTTGCTCTTGACCACAATCAGCCACGTGAAACTCAAGGCGCAGCAAACGCAATGCTTGAACAATGTGAAACAATTGACGCTCGCGAGTTTCATCTATGCGCAGGAGAACAGTCGACATGCCGGAATTGAGACCCCCGCGTTTCCCGGTGGAAACTGGATGGGAACTCTGAACGAGTTCGCCCGGACGAAAGGTCTTTTGGTATGCCCGTCCGCCCCTTTGCAGAATCCACCGAACAGCGGGAACCTTCAGGGATTAGCAGATCGCGCCTGGGTCCGTTGGACCTCCGATGGAAAGACAATGTTTCACGGCAGCTACGGTTACAATGGCTGGCTTTATTCAGACATCAAGTTTTCCGAGCCCGGCGATCCCAAGCAGCTGCAGGTTTTCACCAAAGAATCGGCGATCCAAAAACCGGCGTTGACCCCGGTGTTTTTCGATGAGAATTGGGTGGATGTCTGGCCGGAGGAAATAGACAAACCTTACACGAACCTTTACACCGGCCAGCCCTTCAGTGATTCCCCAAACCAAATGGGTCGTTGCACCATAATGCGGCATGGCTCCGGGACTCCTTCCCGCGCACCGCGCGATGTTCCACCCGGAGAAAAAATGCCGGGAGTCATCAATATGGGGTTTGCTGATGGCCACACAGAACCGGTGAAACTCGAAAATCTTTGGACGCTTTACTGGCATCTCGATTGGCAACCACCGGCGACACGCCCACAATAACTTTCGTTTGCGTGCCAACTCTTGCAATGCCGGTTTCAACTAAATCGTTTCGGTTTAGAGCGGTTGCCAAAAGTAATTTCCGGAATGGTGAAGCTGGGAGCCGGGCAGTGCTAGGCGCGAGTAACGACGCAATGTCTGGCTCCCAGCTTCAGCCGACGGCCGGGGTACTATTGTTTTTTGGCTTTGTTGTCGGTCTCGGCAAGATCCACCAGGGATATTGCCTTCGACCGAGCGCCTCGCCAAAAATCAAAATCCCTCCCGCCATTCCGGAAATTAATTTTGGCAACCGCTCCCAGGTCTCCGTTTCCAGCGGTCGGCACTTTTTCGTTATTTAACTTTCGCAACCCTCCTTTTCGTTGTAGTTCCTCGGTAACGTTTCCGTGACCTCGATGTCTTATGGTCAAGATGCAGATGGACATTCTCAACCAATCCGGGACGGATGAACAGGCGGTCGATGCCGTGCGAGGCGGCGACGTGGATCGTTATCGTGAACTGGTGGAGCGACACGAGCGGTTGGTCTATGCCGTGGCGTGGAGTCGACTTGGTGACGCCGCGCTCGCCGAAGAGGTCACGCAGGAAACATTTATCCGGGCTTACCAACGGCTTTCGCTCTTACATGAAGGCGCGAAGTTCAGTCAGTGGATCGCCAGCATGGCGCGGAACCTCGCGATCAATTTCGGTCTGCGCCATCGCCGTGAACTGAATAAACGGGAACGCTGGGCGTTAGAAGTGGAGCAGGGGACTACGGTTTCGCAGTCGGAGCCCCGAGAAGAGCTGTGCACGCCGGAGATGTTGCGCGAAACCATGGCCAGTCTCCCCAGTGGCCATCGCGAATGCCTCATCCTCTTTTACCTCGAAAACAAAAGTAATGCTGAATCCGCGGAAGTCCTGGGAATCAGCGAAGCGACCTTTCGCGTGCGTCTTCATCGGGCGCGTGTCGCCTTGCGCGAACAACTCGAAGGCCGGCTCTCTCAATCGCTGGAACAATTGCGACCTCGCAACCCGGTCGCACCGGCGGTAATGGGAGCGGTGCTCGCTTCTCCTTCGCTGAAAGCCGGCGGATCCGTGGCGTTCATGAAACTGATCCCGGCGTGGTTGGTGAAGGCCTGGCCGGTCAAGACAGTGGCATGGCTGCCATTCGCGTTTACGTTCATTCCGGGAATCCTGATGCAATGGTGGGTGGGGAAAGCGGAGGCGAAAAATTTTCGTGACCAAAAAGGTTTTCGCGCCCGGCTTCATCGGGAAAATGCCCGCAAGCGAATGTGGATCGGCTCTTTGATTCCGGCGTTGATGCTTCTGTTGATGATGCGGGCGATGCGTTGGTTCGGCGACCAGACACTCTATCTTGTGATCGGCGCTTTCGCTTCCTACACGGGCTTTTTCGCATTGAGGAATCTGGAGTTGCTTCGTAACAAACACGGTATCTGGCTGGCGACGAATTCCGTGCTCATGGCGGTGACGACGCTCGCCATTGGATTCGGATTGCTGTCGCACGGTTCGTTACAGATTGTCATTGTGGTGAGCCTAATCGGGACCGCCTTCACGATGTCGCGACCGACGCGGATGGACTACAATCTTTTTCTCCGCGCCAACCAGCGTTTGCTTGCGGACGAGCAACCAGTGGCGGCGTCGCCGACGCAGAGTCGTCACGACCTGATGAGCTTTGCCCGTTTCCTCGCTGAGCGCTGGCTCGTCGTCAGTTTTCGTTGGGAACAAAATTCCCTCGTTCTCGAACTTCCGCCGGTGCGTCCCAGTTTACGCTGGAACTATGTGGGCAAGTTGCCTCCGTTTTCCCGGAACTCGTCCTCTGTCAGTTTAAATCCAGATGGTTCCATCGCCGCGTCTCTTTCCGTAAAAGACGAGGAGGCTCTGGTTCGTTTCTCCGACGACGTCGGCTCTGTCGAATCGCTTGAAACAATCGTAACGGAAAGTTTGCTCCGGGCGCGTGCGGCTTTTGTGAATCGCGAAGTTGCGAAAGCGGAAAAAATTCTCGGCCAGTTGCCTGAACAAGAGGTGTTCGTGGTTCCAGGTAAAGATGCTCCGGGAATGAGTCGTTATCGCCGCCTGACGTTTACGCTTCTCGTCGTGACTCTGGTTATTGTGTTCGCGAAGCATTACGGAAAAACGCATCGCTTCAAACCTGTGAACGTGACCGAGGGGCAGCCCGGTCGACCTTAAAACAAACCTGCGATTCATTTGCCATGCGCCTGTGATGGAGCGGGATGGCTGGGAAAAGAGCCCTCTTGGTTTTCCAGGAGGGCTTTGTTTTTTGACTCCTTTTCTCGAGTTCGACGGGTCGCTTCTTCTCTACGTAGAAATTCGTACGACAATTCGCGTGCACGTACGAATGGTCGGATGGGATTTCCACTTCTAGGTTCGTGGTAAGTCACTTACCAGCTATGCAAAAACCAAGTAGCAAGATCCGGAGGCTGTCGCGAAAAGACTTTTTTGCCATGAAACGGAAGATCGAATGCGAACAGTTTCAGCCCAAGGAATTTGATCCCCTGTTATTTGGAGCCGAGCGAACCCAATTCGAACAACAACGGCTTGTCCGATTGATTGCTCTCGCAGAAACCGTGAATGGAAGCACAATCAAAATCCAAATTGCACGATGGAAGCGAAAACTTGCGCGGTTCGCCCAAACGGAAGCGAGATTCATCCGATTGAAGTCGCTCATTGGGAGTAAGAGAACGAAACCGGACCTTCCACCATCCATTCTGGCAGAGATCGCTGCCGCGAAGCCTTGTCTTCCGGTGTGCTCTTCACGTTAAAGCGATCGATCTCCCGACGCGTTTGTGTCTAAAGAAGACGAATGCCGTTGAGCAGTTCTCCGCCGTGCGTGCACGCATCAACCGAAAGCCCCGACTGGCTGGTCAGCTTTGGAAGTCGTTGCCAACGCCGGGTGACATGCGACCTTGATGAAGGAGGATTTTCGGTGATAAGACGCGACATTGTTGTCATTGGAGCATCGACCGGCGGCGTCGAAGCGATTCCGAAATTGCTGGCAACGCTTCCGGCGGACCTTGAGGCGACTGTTTTTGTTGTGATGCATCTCTCCGCGGCGAGTCGCAGTTTTCTTCCAATGATTATCAACAAGGTCAGTCCTCTGACAGCGGACCATCCCAGAGACGGAGAGAAGTTCAAGCGGGGAATGGTTTATGTGGCCCCGCCGGACCAGCATCTGATCTTGCGCGACAACACGGTGCGCCTGGTGCGGGGCCCAAAAGAAAATCGCCATCGACCGGCTATCGATCCTTTGTTTCGCTCCGCCGCAAAGTCGTACGGACAGCGCGTCATCGGCGTAATTTTGACGGGTGCCCTGGACGATGGTTCACAAGGTTTGCGCATCATCAAGCAATGCGGAGGGAAAGCGCTTGTTCAATCTCCGGAGGAGGCTCATGCCGACAGTATGCCTTTAAACGCGTTGCGGGCGGTTGAGGTCGACTTTTGCGTGCCCGTTGCGGAAATGGGACCGCTAATCGCGGGACTGACAAAACAAAAACTACGAAAGAGAGCGATTGCCAAAGATTGTGCGGCAGTCAACTGGGAGCCGGAAATGGAAGATGAACTCACGTTGAAATCAATGACCGACAAAATGGGGGCGCCTTCGGGATTTATTTGCCCGGAATGTCAGGGGCCACTGTGGGAAACCAAGTACGGTCCACAACCGCACTTTCGTTGTCTTGTGGGACATGCATTTTCACCGGAAAGCCTTTTGGCGGATGGAGGAGATAATCTGGAGCGGTCGTTGTGGGTAGCGGTTGAAAACCTGGAGGAACGAAGCCGATTGTTACAGAAACTGGCTGAGCGTTGTCTTGCCAATAAGCAAGAGGCGCTAGGAAAAAGCTTCGCCGAAAGGGCAAAGCAAAACCAGGAGCATGCCGCAGTGATTCGGGAAATGCTTAAAAAGGCCCGTTTTCCTTCCTGAGCCTTCTTGACAAATCGTGGTCGAAACAATTTGTCACTTTGAGCTGCTTCGTTTATTTACGGCGCACGACCTATGGCGAAAAAATCTTCCCGCACTTCTACCGGTCCAGTGACCAAACGCAGCGCCGCGATTGCTGGGCGCAAAGATTTTCTGGTTGCTGGCATTGGAGCGTCCGCCGGCGGAATTGAAGCCATTCAGGAATTGCTCAAACATCTGCCGACGGATACAGGCATCGCGTTCGTCATCGTTCAACATTTAAGTCCGCGACATGAGAGTAAGTTGCCGGAAGTTTTTTCCACGGCTACCTCGATGCCAATAGTTTCCATCAAAAAAGACACCAGCCTCGCGCCGAATACGGTTTTTGTGCTCGCGGAAAATCGAGAGTTGCAGATTGAAGATGGACAACTCCGGGTTTCCCCTCGCAAACGGACGAATGATCATCTCCCGATCAATAATTTTTTCCAAAGTCTCGCTCACGAACTCGGAAATCGCGCCATCGGAATTATTCTCTCGGGCAATGGCACGGATGGAATGCTGGGCCTTGAAGAGATTAAGGCGGAAGGCGGAATCACTTTTTCCCAGGATGAGAAAACAGCCCGTTTTCCTGCGATGCCAGCGAATGCGATTTCGGCTGGTTGTGTCGATTTTATTTTGTCTCCTTCACTGATGTCGCGCGAACTCACGCGTATCGGCCGGCATCCTGGCTTAAAGCGCGGAAAGATTTCCGGTCCGGAAGCGCCATTGACGGAATCGGAAGCGGATTTGAACAAGATCTTCTCATTGTTGCGGGCGCTGAATGGAGTAGACTTCTCCTATTACAAGCATAGCACCTTAAAGCGAAGAATCGTGCGTCGCATGGTGTTGAAGAAGATCGAAACCATTCGCGAATACGCCAGTTACCTCCAACAAAATCCGTCTGAAGTCGACGCTCTTTTTCAGGACTTATTGATCAATGTGACGGCGTTCTTCCGGGACGAGCCAATGTTCCAGGCCCTGAAGAAAAAAGTGTTCCCACGGATTATCAAGCAAACATCGCCGCAGGCGCCGATCCGAATCTGGGTACCTGGATGTTCCACGGGGGAAGAGGTTTATTCGCTCGCGATCAGCCTTTTTGAATTCCTCGGAAAAAATGCTCCCACCAAGCAGATCCAGATTTTCGGCACCGATATCAGCGAAGCCATTCTTGCGAAGGCCCGTGCCGGTTTTTATCCCGATTCCATCAGCAAGGAAATTTCTACGGATCGGCTCCGCCGGTATTTCCACAAAACCGAACGCGGCTATCAGATTGCAAAGTTCATCCGTGACTGTTGCGTCTTTGCCCTGCAAAACGTCGTCGAAGATCCGCCATTTTCGAAGCTGGATTTAATCAGTTGCCGAAACGTTTTGATTTATCTCGGACCTGTTTTGCAGAAAAAAGTCATGCCGATTTTTCACTATGCGTTGAAAAAGAATGGCACGTTGGTTTTGGGAGGCTCGGAGACTATTGGCCTCTTTGCGAATCTCTTTACGTTGTCAGACAAGAAAAACAAAGTTTATCTCAAGCGAGACACCTATCATCGCCCGGAAGTTGGTTTCGTGGCCAAAACGCTTCCGGAAACTGGCGAAACGGCAAAGCCTAAAGCAATCGTTCGGAAAGAGACTGGCCCCGTTGATTTGCAGCGACAAGTTGATCGTTTGCTGCTGTCGCAATACGCGCCCGCAGGCGTAGTCATTAACAGCAACATGGAGGTATTGCACTTTCGCGGGCAGACGGGTCCTTACCTTGAACACGCTCCGGGCGACGCCAGTTTGAGCCTTCCGAAGATGGTGCGTCATGAGTTGCTGGTGGATTTACGAACAGCGATCTCGCGTGCGGTCAAAATGGATGTCGTCATTCGGAAAGAAAACATCCCTTTTCACCATAACGGGAAGGAGCGCCAGGCGAATCTGCAGGTGATTCCTTTTCGAGGTGGTGTCTCGGATCGTCTTTTCCTGATCATTTTCGAGGAAGTGCCGATTTCTGAAATGAAAGGCGGCAAAGGGGGAGGAAAGGCGCGAGGCGATCAGGGGAGTGATCGGGAGGCTTTGCGTTTGCGTGATGAACTGAATTCCACGAAGGAATCGTTGCAGGCGATCATCGAGGAACAGGAAGCAACAAACGAAGAGTTGAAGTCAGCGAACGAAGAAATTCAGTCGAGTAACGAAGAACTTCAAAGCACCAATGAAGAACTGGAAACGGCGAAGGAGGAACTACAATCGACGAACGAAGAACTGACAACGCTGAACGAGGAGTTGCAAAACCGGAACGGGGAGTTGAGCCAGTTGAATAACGATCTGAGCAACTTATTGAGTAGCGTCAGTATGCCAATCCTCATGCTCGGCAACGATTTGACGATCCGCCGTTTTACCCCGTTGGCCGAAAGATTTTTCAACCTGATCCCCACGGACATCGGGCGTCGTATCAGCGATATCAATCCGAATATTATCGTTCCAAATTTCGATCATCTGGTCGCGGAAGTGATTGATATGTTGCGCATCCAGGAACACGAAGTTCAGGACAAGGAAGGGCGTTGGTATTCTTTGCGGGTCCGTCCTTATCGAACAACGGAAAACAAAATCGACGGCGCCGTGATTCTGCTGGTGGATATTGATGAATTGCGGCGCGGCGTGGATGAAATCACCAGCTTGATTCGCCATCCTTTGGTCACGCTGCATGGGGATCTCCGGGTCAACAAAGCCAATGGAGCGTTTTACAAGGAATTCAACTTATCGCCTTCCGAGGTGGACGGTCGTCTCATCTATGACCTTGGCGACGGACAATGGAATTTGCCTGCGTTGCGCACATTGCTGGAAGGCGTCTTGCCGGAAAATAATCGGGTGGAGGATTTCGTGATTGAATCCGAATTCTCGAACCGCGAACGGCGGAAATTATTGTGCAGTGCGCGCAGAATTTACCAGCAAAGCAAGGGAACGCAGTTGATTTTGCTGGCCATTGATGTTGTAAGTTAAGCATGGCACGCGTCGGGAAAGGTGCATTCGGTATGGATGGTTTCAATCATCCAGCGAATCGTGGTGCGGTCGGTGACGTTCTTTCGACGGCTCAGCTTTCGGTGGAGGATAAGCCACGGCCCGGAGTTCCTGATCATTATTCGGAACTTTACGAGCATGCACCTTCAGGCCTGGTGACGTTCAACACCAACGCCGTCGTCACCGAGCTTAATCTCACTTTCGCGCGTTTGTTGGAAATAGATCGCGCCAAACTTCTGCAAATGCCATTCACGATTGTGGTGGTGCCGGAGGACATTCCGGACTTCCTGTCGCATCTGCGGCGCTGTCGACAAACTTCAAAGGGCAAAATTGGAACCGAACTTCATCTTCGTAAAAAGAGCGGGGGCGGATTGCCTGTGCAGTTGTTGAGCATTCCTTTCAACAAAAATGGAGAGACGGTTTATCACACGGCGATCTTTGATTTGACGGAGCGTAAACACATCGAAGATCAATTGAAGGAAGCGAAAGATTACGCTGAAAGCATTGTCCAGGCAATCTACGAACCGCTCGCTCTGCTGGATAATGATTTGCGCATTGTCTCGATGAATCGAGCGTTTAACCGGACGTTCCGTCTGAAGGTGCATGAAGCGACCGGCCAGATCTTCACCAATCTTGAAAATCTTTCGTGGAACGATTCCGGTCAGCTGGAGAAGATTTTACGGCAACAAACCCCTGTCGAAAATTGCCTGATTCAAGCGAGGCTGTCGGTCACTGGCGAGAAATTGTTCCTCATGTTGACGGCGAAGCGCCTGTTGCGGCCGTCTGGCTTGCCGCCTTTGCTGCTGGTGGTTTTATATGACGTCACCATGGCAATGAATCATGAGCGGGAAGAGGCGAGATTGGTGGAGGAAATTCAGGCCGCCTATCAATCCCTGGAAAAGAAAGTCCAGGAACGCACCCATGACCTCGCGGTGGCGAATGAAAACCTCAAAGCAATGTCGGCGCGGGTGTTGGCGGCCCATGAGTCGGAACGGCGCCACCTCGCGCACGAATTACATGATGATCTGGGCCAGGTGATCACGAGCCTGAACCTTTTCCTGGAACGACAGATCCATTCGTTGCCGAAAGAGAAACAAAAAGATTTTCGGGAAGCACATCAGATCGGCCGTGAACTGCTGGAGCGGGTCCGGCAGATTTCCCTGGATCTCCGTCCAACGTTGTTGAACGACCTCGGTTTTCTCCCTGCCGTTCAATCTCATTTGAAGAGTTATCGTAAACACACCGGCATTGCCGTTCGATTGGACGATAAAAATTTCAGCGAAGATCGTGTTGCCACGGAAACGGGTTTGGTCTTGTTCCGGGTCCTTCAGGAAGCGCTTTCCAATATCGCGCGTTATGCTCAAGTCAAAACTGCCAAAGTAACCCTCGCCTCCGAAGAGGATAGCTGCCTTATGTTCATTGAAGACAAAGGCGTCGGGTGCGACTTGAATGTGATCGGAAAATTCTCTTCCGGCATTGCAGGGATGCGTGAGCGTGTGGAGTTAAGCGGTGGAAAATTTTCCATCGAATCAGCTTTTAGGAAGGGAACCAGAATCGCTGTGTCCCTGCCATTGGTGCAGCTTTCTTGATTGGTACATGTACCAATGGACAGTTCAGTCGTTTTACGCGAGGGTTCGTGCAATCCCTCGACATAAAAACTCATGATTAGCATCGCGCTCGCGGAAGATCATCACATAGTCAGACAGGGATTGAAGCTGCTGCTGAAGGAGCAGCCGGATTTTCAACTTATGGGAGAGTGTGCGGACGGTCTCGAAGCAGTGAAGTTTGTTGAGAAAACTCGCCCACAAATTCTCGTTCTCGATTTGATGATCCCTCGACTGCACGGCCTCGAAGTTATTCGTGAACTTAAAAAGCGCCGTTCCCGCACCAAAGTCATCGTGCTCTCGATGCATTCTGATGAGCCGTATGTCATCGAAGCCTTGCGCAACGGGGCCAGCGGTTACGTTTTGAAAAGCTCTACCGGGGCGGAGTTGGTGAAAGCGATCCGGAAAGTGGCGGACGGAAAAAGATTTCTGAGCCTCAGCCTTTCTGAGCGTGCCATTGAGCGCTATATGCAAAAGCCCGGAGAGTCTGCAGATCCGTGCGCCAAGCTGACGAATCGCGAGCGGTTGGTCATGCAATTGACCGCTGAAGGCTGCAGCAGCACGGATATCGGAAAAAGACTTTTCATCAGCCCGAGAACCGCAGAAGCGCATCGTGCTAATCTGATGCGAAAAATTGGGGTTCGTTCACAAACCGAACTGGTTCGTTTTGCCA
>CBHTTJ010000175.1:0-12650 GCA_966095605.1 uncultured bacterium
TCGGCGGCAAGACTTCATGAAACTTACCTGTTTGGAATCCCGTTTCATTAGCGAAGAAATAAGCTCCTCCCACGGAATTGGAAAAGGCAAACACAGAAAAACCCGAGCCAACACCGGAATCATTGAAGGTCAATAAAAGCATCGAGGCAGTCGAAACTTCCTGTCCATAAGTGCCGGTGCTCGTCTGATTATTCACGACATTTTTCAGCGAATACGTTCCATCACCATGAAGGAACATTCGAAAATGACCGGTGGCGGTAAAAGGACTTGCTCCAGATGTCACCGTTAAATCTAAAACGCGGTCAGATAAATTGGCAGGAGCCGCGCCCCCGAAAATTTGAAATGTGCCGGATTGCACACCCGATCCGCCAACTACTGTCAGCCGATAGGTTCCACCGGCGCTGCTCGTGAATTTCATGATCACGGAAAGTTGATTGGTCCCTTCCGTCAAAACGAATGTTCCCTGCGTGGCACTATTCTGAGTGTAAGTATAGGTGCCGGCTTCGTCCGAAAGATTCGTGGTGATTCCATAGATATGGAAGCCATCGCCGGAATTGTCGAAGACCAATGAGAGTTTTCCCGACTTGGCCATTCCTTCTCCACTGCCGCTGGTGACGGTGATGAACAACGTCTTCCCTGCGAGGCTCGCAGGCGCTTGCGCCCATGTATTTATGGCGAAAAAATTCAGGAACAAGATGGCGAACAGAGGAAGAAAGCCCGAAAAACGTTTCGACCCAAATGCTAAATATCTCATTGGAGCGTCTATTGTGTCCTAAATCCGCGTTTTTGGCAATTCCCGATGACTATTTTCCTGTAATATCAAAACAGGCCATTTCCGCGGAGTTTCGGACGAAAATCTTCCCATCGGCAATGGCCGGATGGTTCCAGGTCTTGCCTTTAATCGCTGGAAACCGGGAAATTTCCTCATAATGATCAGGACTTGCTTTCAACAGGGCCAGATCACCACTTCCCGAAAGAATAATCAAATGACCGCTCGCCAGAAGAAGCTGGCCATAGCCGTAGCGCCCTTCTTTCCATTGCCGCTTGCCGGTCGTGGCGTCGAGGCAAGTCAAAATCTCCTCGTCGAGTCCATAGACATAACCGTTCCAGAATACCGAACTGGTAAACTTATTTTTCAAAAAATTGTTGTGCCAAACTTCGTCCGCAGACAGACCTTTCCCCTGTTCTTTCACCTCAAGCACCACGCATCCTTTGCCATATCCCGCGGATAAAAAGAAGCGGTTCGGGCCGACGATCACCGGTTGCGCGATGACATTGTCGTTCTGCACCCGCCACGGGAATTCCCACAGGAGTTTGCCTTCATTTGGGTCAAATCCCAAAACGTGAAACGCGCTAACGACCAGCAATTGTCGTTTTCCTGCCAGCTCCACCAACATCGGCGAGGTATAAGCCTGCTTATCGTAGTGCGATCGCCAGATTGCTTTTCCCGTATTTTTGTCCAGCGCCACGACGGACCTTTGATCTCCACCGGGCAATAGAATGACCTTGCCATCAACGACGAGAGGCGACGCAGAAATACCATACGTGAGAACCTCTCCGCCGTTCTCAGCGACAACATCACATCGCCAGAGCAATTTCCCGTTCGCCGCGTCCAGACAACGCAATTCACCTGTGCCGCCAAGTGCATAAATCCGCCCAGCATCATAAGTCGGCGTGGCCCGCGGCCCATCACCGCCGATTCCTTCGATAAAATGACTTTCCCAACCGTGGTCCCATAATTCGCGTCCTGTATTTTCGTCGTAGGCGACAACCACTTCTTGTTCGCGGCGCTGTTCGATGGTGTAGGCGCGTCCCTCCGCGATTGAGAAGGAAGCGTAACCACCGCCGCTCGGCTGCCGCCATAATTCGCGCAACCCGGTCGCCGGCCAATTCGTGAGAATGGGTTGTTGTGTATAATGGCCGTCTCGCTTTGGACCACGGAAACCGGTCCAATAAGGCGCTGAGTTGGTGCTGGACAATTCTGAAACAAAAGACCTTTTGGATTGCTGGGCGCGATCTGCTTCGAGTCGGCCGTAATCTGGAACCGTCTTGGACAGTGTCAACGTCGGCCAATAACTTCCGCGCCATTCCATGTAAGGAACCTGCCACGCCCAAAGCAAAGCGCCCATCACCAGAAGCCCAAATCCAACGCCGATGGCGTAAACGAGAATATGAATGGTTCCTAAAACCTTTTTCTTGAGACTCAGCAGCGGTGTCAGCCAAAGCAGGATTACACCCACTGGCGGCAATACATATGCGAACAGGCGAATGGTGAGAAAACTCTGCAACCACTTCGGATAAGACATTCACGAATTGTAAACTTTACCGGAACTTCAACAACGTTTTTCCCCTCATGCAGAAACCTGGAAATGGGTTAAATTTACATGGAGCATGGGCCATGTTTGCGTCTTCGGACAACTCTTCAACGTTCGGCCGTTCATGGCTGATTTCTCTTTTGCGACGCCTGGCCGAAAGTCCCGCCGTCCTGGTTCCAGAGAAGCCGTTTTGGTTTCAACTCTCTTTCTCCATCGCGCTCGTCATGTTGGCGACGCTTTTCCGTTATATTTTTGGAACTGCCTTCGGAATCACCAGCGTGTTTTTGCTATATCATCCGGCCGTTTTGATTGCAGCGTGGTACGGGCGTTTACGCGCCGGATTGCTCACCACCCTGCTGAGTATTTTAGTAGCGACGCTTCTCTGGGCCGAACCGCGTGCGGTCGATCTGCAATTGGATGACTGGGTAACGCTCTCAATATTTCTGGCGATCGGGGTTTTTCAATGTTTCCTGATCGATATCCTGCAACGTGCAGTGCTCGCGCAAAAGCGGGCGAAAGAGGAACTGAACATGGCGCGAGAACGTTTGCGACATCACGCTGAAGAACTCGAAGCAAAAGTCCAGGAACGAACCCTGATGCTCAGGCAAAGTGTGGTGGAATTACAGGAGCTTTCCTACACGCTTGTTCATGATTTGAGGGCACCGTTACGCGCGATGCGCAGCTTTGCCGAGATTGTAACGCAGGACCATTCGGAAAAGATGGATGAAGCAGCTCGAGAATATTTGAAACGAATCATGGATGCCGCGCTCCGAATGGATGATTTGATTCGAGACGTCCTGGCGTATTCCGGAGTTGTGGGACAACCAATCACCATCGAGGCCGTCGACCTCGAAAAACTCGTCGATGCAGTGATCCGCGATTATCCGCAGGTCCAAATGAAACACGCAACCTTTTCGGTCATTCGTCCCCTGCATCCTGTGATGGCCAACCCTTCATTGGTCGTGCAGTGTCTTTCGAATCTGCTGACGAACGCCGTCAAGTTCGTGGCACCCGGCGCCCAGGCAAAAATCCGGATCTGGACTGAGCAGCGGGATGATTATATCCGTCTGAATATCCAGGACAATGGCCTGGGCATTCCTTCAACGCTCCACACAAAGATTTTCGAACCATTTCAAAAAGGTCATGTGGATTTCGATACGCCGGGCCATGGGATCGGTCTGGCGATCGTTAAAAAAGCGGTGGAACGAATGAAAGGCGGGATCGGCCTCCAATCAGAACCTAAAAAGGGAAGCACATTTTGGGTCGAACTCCCGGCGGTAACACAAATGCCCGAGATCGGAAGCGAATCCGCGTTGATGAACTCCGTCCAGGACGAAGTCAAAAAAAGAGGCCCGGAACTTAATCCGGGCCTCCACAACCGATAAGATTATCGGGAATTAATAACGACTGCGACGATCACCGCGGTCGCCGCGATCTCCACGATCGCCGCCACGGAATTCACGACGGCCACCGCCGCCACCACCGCCCGGAGGACGGTCTTCGCGAGGACGCGCAACGTTGACGTTCAACGCACGGCCGCCAACATTGGCACCGTTCAAGGCTTCGATCGCCTTCTGCGCTTCAGCTGGGTTGCTCATGGTGACGAAACCGAAACCACGAGGACGGCCGGTCATACGGTCCATCATGAGGTTGGCTTCGACGACTGTGCCGTGTTGGGCAAACAGATCGTTCAGTTCGTTTTCAGTGGTATTGAAGGAAAGATTTCCTACAAACAATTTACTATCGCTCATTATGATGATGTCCTTTGACAAACTTGCTTTCTTAGCGGTTCCCGACTACCGGGTCTAAAATCATCACTGAACTAAGTTCACCTGAAGATTCCCCAACTCTAAAAATTGAAAGTTAGCTACAAGACTGGGTCGAGAATCGCTTTTTTTGGAAAAATTGCAATAGAAAACCTGCATTTTTAGTTCTGGAGACCTTTTTCGAGGTTTACGGATATCCCCTTCCAGGTCGCTTGCCGATTTTTCCGGCGAAAAATCCCCTCCGAAACAGAGAAAACGCAGCATGTTTTCGTAAATAACTGTTGTTTAACGGTTAATTGCGAAAAAAAAGCCTTTTGAAAGGCAACTTTCCGGGAAAGTCGCATCTCAAAACCCTTTTGAAGTTCAACTTTCGCAGAAAGATGCCTTCAAAAAGCCTTTTTAGGTTCAACTTTCCGGGAAAGTCGGGGTCGAAAACCCTTTTGAGGGTCGACTTTCCGGGAAAGTTGCGTCTTAAAACCCTTTTGGACCCCAACTTTCCAGAAAGATGGGTTTCAAAAGCCTCCGGAACATCGATTTTCCCGGAAAGTTGAGGTCAAAAACCCTTTTGAGATGCGACTTTCCGGGAAAGTTGAACTTTAAAACCGTTTTAAAAGGCAACTTTCTGGAAATATCCTTCTCTGATCTCTTTTTTGCACGGGATAAAAGAAAAAGGCGCGGAACAATCGTTCCGCGCCTTGCTTTGATCAAGAAATGGATCAATCGAAAGCGTGACCGGAGCAGCAAAGAACGTTTTTCACTTTGTGACGAACGAGTTCTTTGACCTTCGTGCGAGCAGGAGTCAAATACTTGCGAGGATCGAATTCCTTCGGACTTTCGAACATCGCCTTGCGGATTCCAGCGGTGAGCGCCATGCGCAAGTCGGTATCGATGTTAACTTTCGTGCAACCGACGCGACGGGCAACTTCAATGTCGGCTTCAGGCACACCAGCGGTATCTGTTCCCATTTTGCCGCCATATTTGTTGATTTCTTCCGCCAGGTCCTTGGGAACACTGGAAGCTCCGTGCAACACCAGCGGATAGTCACCGAGACCGGCATCCATCAACGCTTTCTTGATCGCTTTCAAGCGTTCGAGGTCGAGGTGTTGTTCGCCTTTAAATTTGTAAGCGCCATGGGAGTTGCCGATCGCGACAGCGAGGGAATCAACGCCGGAGGCCTTGACGAACTGCACCGCTTCATCAGGATGCGTGTAGCAACCGCCCTTGGAGTAGCCGCCACCTTCTTCGCCATCATCATGCTGGGCGCCGACCAACATACCGAGTTCGCCTTCTACGACGCAGTTATGTTTGTGGGCGTATTCCACGACTTTTTTGCAAATTTCGACGTTCTTTTCAAATGGCTCGTGGGAAGCGTCGATCATGACGCTGGTAAAGCCTTCATCGATACATTGTTTGCAAAGCTCAAAGGTATCACCGTGGTCGAGGTGGACCGCGATGGGAATGGTCGAAACGCTTACGGCAGCTTCGATCAATTTTTTCAGGTAAACGGGGTTGGCGTATTGACGTGCGCCTTTGGAAATCTGGAGCATCACTGGAGCTTTTTCTTCTTCGCAGGCTTCGATAATGGCCTGGAGCAGCTCCATATTATTGACGTTGAATGCGCCGAGCGCGTATTTGCCTTTGAGTGCCTTGGCAAATAGATCACGTGTATGTGTCAGTGGCATAATTTTGTATTCTTAAACTATTCAACCTTACAGAGGGCGAAATCTACAGGCGGGTTTCGAAAAAGAAATCAAAAATTCTGTCATTTTCTTCTCGTTTCTTGTTCGCGTTTGCCTTGGAAAAATTTCCCGCGTAGGTTTCCGGAATGCAAAGCAAGTTCGCCGTGGCCGCGCACTGGCAGGGAGTGTTCGATGAGAACGCCCTTCAGGCATGGGCGGCAAGATTGCGAGCGGATTTGCAGGCGCCTTCGGTTACGCTTGGCCTGGTTTTTATGTCGCCGCATCATTTCGAGGACGCTGCGGCGATCCTGGAAATCCTTCGATTGCATGCAAAAATTCCGCTGTTGGTGGGCTGTTCCAGCCAAAGTTTGATTTGGGGCGGGCAGGAAATTGAAGATGTCCGGGGAATTGTGCTCGGCTTGTATCATTTACCCGGCGCTGACTTGACTCCCTTTCGCTTCACCCAGGCGGAGATTGAGGAGTCTTCGTCCCCCACCTTTTGGCCGAACCACACCAAACTCACGCGGGATCAAATCAACGGTTGGCTCGTGTTTGCAGACCCGTTCAGCGTCGACGCCGACACATGGTTGCACCAGTGGAACGAAGCGTATGCGCCGAAGCCTATTTTAGGCGGACTCGCCAGCGGGGACTTTAACGCACAGGAAACACAACTCTATCTAAACGGCGACGTGTTCGATCAAGGCGGTGTGGCGTTGGCGATTCGAGGTGAGGTTACGATTTCGAGTGTTATTTCCCAGGGCTGCACTCCGATTGGAGATACCTGGACTATCACGAAAGCCGAAAAGAATTACGTCCACGAAATTGGGAATCGCCCCGCTTATGAGGTGCTGGTGGAAACAATCAACACGTTGCCTTTTGAAGATCAAACGAAAGTCCGTGGAAATCTCTTTGCCGGTCTCGTGGTGAATGAATATCTGGAGGAGTTTCATCGTGGGGACTTTTTGATTCGCAATATCCTCGGCGTTGATCCTCGCACGGGAAGTCTCGCGATCGGCGCTTTTCCCCGGCAGGGACAAACCATCCAGTTCCAACGCCGCGCGGCTTCCGCAGCCAATGAAGACATGAACTTCCTGTTGGAACGCGCGGTCCGGCATCTCAACGGGAAAACGGTTTACGGTGGATGTCTCTGCAGCTGCAATGGTCGCGGGAAACATCTTTTTGGTTATCCGAACCATGATGCCAATCTCGTGCAGCGCCATTTAGGACCATTGGGCCTGACCGGCTTCTTTTGCAATGGAGAGATTGGACCGGTGGGAGACAAAAACTTTCTTCACGGCTACACCGCTTCTCTGGCCCTCTTTACCGCCAAGTAGATTTTATCGGAACGGAAATTCAGGCGACTTTCGCTTTTGTCGCGAAACGACTAAGGACGGTAGCCAGGACAAGGTCCCTGGGCTTGCGAGGAGAGATTAATCTGTCCTGAAGGGACAACGGAATTGCTCTGGCTTCTGGTTTACGTGAATTTCGGCGTCCCTTCAGGACGCATTGGTCTTTCTCTGAACCAGGGACGTCGTCCCTGGCTACCTTCCTTAGTCGCTTCGCGACATATCGAGAAAACAACGAAGAACCTTATTTCATTAGCGCCTCACGCGCTTTCAAAACTCGGGCCACCGCCTCGTCGACGGTTTTTCCCGTCGCATTGATATGGCCCATTTTGCGACCGACTCGCGCCTGAGTTTTTCCGTAGAGATGCAATTTTACTTCTGGATCAGATAACGCAGCCGCCCAATTCGGTTCACCCTTTTCCCAAAGATGTCCCAAAAGGTTTGCCATGGCGGCGGGACGTCGCAATTCGGTGGACCCAAGAGGCAATCCGCAAACAGCCCGCACCTGTTGCTCAAATTGGCTGGTGACGCACGCATCGATGGTCAAGTGTCCTGAATTGTGAGTGCGCGGCGCCAGTTCATTGACCAGGACCCGACCATCGCGAGTCAGAAACATTTCCACCGTCAACAAACCTACCACGTTCAGTTTCTCCAGAATTCCCGCGGCCAGATCCGCTGCTTCTTTGGCAAGGCGCGGATCAATCGCTGCGGGAGCAAAGGTGACATCCAGAATGTGATTCGCGTGATTATTTTCGAACACCGGAAAGGCGGAGAACTGTCCGTTAAGCGTGCGGGCTCCCACGACTGAGATTTCTTTTTCAAAGTCGACGAAAGCTTCGTAGATACCTTCCTGTCCTTTTAATGCGGCAAACGCAGCAGGCAGTTCGTCCCTGCTCTTCACCTTCACCTGCCCTTTTCCATCGTAACCGAAACTCGCGGTCTTCAATACGGCCGGCAAACCGAGATCCGTCGCCGCTTTTTGCAGATCATCAAGGGAATTGATCCGGCGGAAAGGCGTTACAGGAAATCCGTTACTTTGCAGAAAAGTTTTTTCCCGCAAACGATGCTGCGTCACGTGCAACACTTCGCCCTCGGGACGAACCGGGACAATTTCCGCAGCGGCCCTGGTGGTCAGGGACGGAACGTTTTCAAATTCGAAGGTGACGACCTGAACTTCGCGTGCGAACTGACGGATTTTGTCCAGGTCCTCGTATTCACCCACGTATTCCTTGTCCGCGACGGATCCCGCGGGCGATGCGCCCTCGGGGGAATAAATAATGATTCGATACCCCAGGGAACGGGCGGCGAGTGCAAACATGCGGCCGAGTTGGCCACTGCCGAGCACACCAATGGTGGCACCAGGAAGAATCGGTTTTGGAGTCGCGGAGCGCATTCTGAAATAAGTCCGCGGAATCAAATTATTTCAAACGACGATTGGCCAGAACTTTTTTGGTCTGGTTTCGACGGAACTTATCGTAGGCGTTTCGAAATTGCGGATATTTGTTGCCGAGAATCGCCGTGGCGAGCAACGCGGCGTTGATTGCTCCAGCTTTCCCAATCGCCAGCGATCCGACAGGAACACCACCGGGCATTTGCGCAATGGAGAGCAAGGAATCGAGACCTTTCAACGCTTTCGATTCCACAGGAACCCCGAGGACGGGCAAAACTGTTTTTGAAGCGCACATACCTGGCAAATGCGCCGCCCCGCCCGCACCGGCAATGATCACCTCGAGGCCGCGTTCGGCGGCGGCGTCGGCATATTGAAACAACCAGTCCGGGGTGCGATGGGCAGAAACGACATTCGCTTCGTAAGGTACTTTTAAGGCATCCAACTGGGCAGCGGCGTGCTGCATGGTTTCCCAATCGGATTGACTCCCCATGATAATCCCGACGAGTGGTTTGGCGTTCTTTGGCATGTTTTAGAAATCTGCCGAAACTCAACCTGAACCGCGCCGTGGATTCAAATCATTTTGTGGCTTTCTCGAGAGCCTCCAACAATGTTCCCGCCGTAAACAAACCATCCGGCAAGGCAATCGCCGGTTTTTGAGGATCAGCAGGAAAAACCAAAACCAGCGGCACCCCTGCCCTTTCGTATTTCTTCAATTCAGCAACGATCGCTGGATCAGGATCCGTGTTGTCACCGATGAAAGCCACCGCATCGATTTCTTTCAGCTTTTTGCGAACCTCATCAACTTCGATACTTGTTTTTTTATTCACCTCGCAGGTCAGGCACCACTTGGCGGTGAAATCGATGAGCACTGGATGACCGGCGGCGCGTGCTTTTTCAACAGCCTCGGCACTCCAGATTTGCCACGGAATCTTATTGGGATCGGTTGCGGTGGAGGTAGTGTGTCGTTTCACCGGTTTCCGCCAGTGCATCAGATTTTCCAAACCGTAACCATAACCGGCCACCAACACGACCATGGCGAAAATCGCCGCGAGCGTTTTGCGTCGCAAACCGCGCTGCACGAACTGTCCCCAAATCCAGAGGGCCAACGCCAGCATCAAAAGAAAAAGGCCGAGTCCCAATTCACCGTCTTCGCCGAAAGATGGCGCAGTTAATGAGAACAGCCAGATTCCAGCAGCAAGCATCGGGAAGCCCATCGCGACTTTGAACTTTTCCATCCACGCGCCGGGTTTGGGTAAAAATTTCAACCAGTTCGGCCGCCAACTCAGCAGTAAATAGGGCGACGCCAGGCCGAGGGCAATTGCCACAAACAAGAGAACGATGACGTAAGGAGGTTGCCCAAAAGCAAATCCCACCGCAGGCGCCAGAAATGGAGCCGTGCACGGTGTGGCCAGGGCGGTTGCGAGGACACCATTGAAGAAGGCGCCAGCGACACCCTGCTTATTCGTTAATTCGCTCGCTGCCCCAATAGCTCGTCCACTGAGAGTGATTTCAAATAAGCCGAAAAGATTCAGTGCCACCAAAACCGCAACAATGGTCAGAGCCAGGCGATAATGCGGATACTGCATCTGCATCCCCCAACTCGCTGCGCCACCAGCTTTTTGAAAACCAATGACGACGGCAGCGAGAATGAGAAAAGAAACAAGAACGCCCAAGGTATAGGTCAATCCGAGTTTAAAGACCTGTCCCGGAGATTCTTTACTCTGTTGCACGAAACCAAAAATCTTCAGGGCGATTACTGGCAGCACACAGGGCATGATGTTGAGGATTAGTCCGCCCAGAAATGCCGCAAACAATTTACCGAGCAGGAACCCAATGGAGAGCGGTTCAGCTGATTTAATGGCACTGTTGGGTGCTGGCGAAGAGACCTGTGAGGACGTTGCGGCTGTTACGGGAATGACAACTTCATATCCCGCCGCCTCTGGAGTATTAGGCTTCGAGACAAGAACGCCGCGAATTTCCTTCGGCCATTCAGTCTTCTCGTCCGACCTTTTTACCGTTCGATGTAATTGAATTTTCCCCTGAACTTCCGAAGCGACATTTGTTCCCGGCATTTCGTAGTCCTCAGCCGGATAAGGAAAGAAGTCCGCCGCAATTCCATTCGTTTTCCATTCTATGATCAACGGCCGTTCGTCGGCGCTTCCCGCCTTTTCCCAATACGCCGTGGCCACATTTGTTGCCGGCGGCGGCACCTTAAATCGCGCTTCGTCGATTACCATCGCGCTGAGCGAACGGTCTGTTTGACTGCCAATATTCAAGGTCGCGGAGACATTGGCTTTTCCCTGAATGCACTCGCGATCGCATTCCGTCCAGGACACCTTTGCTTTAATCTCCAAAGGCCCGGTGACATTTCCCCCGAGCTTCAACGGAGTAACCAAAACGACATGATTGTTGTAAACGTAAGAAGTGATGCCCGAAACTTCAGTTTTCTCCGGTACCGGCCATTGCGTTTCCCCCGCGATGACACCCGTCGGCAATTGCCATTGGATTTTCGTATTCGCACCGGGCAAATCCCCGGAATTTTTCCAATACGTATGCCAGTGGGTCGGCATCTCCAGTTCCACGCCCGCCCAAACAGTGTCTCCCGGCTTTGCGGTCCCCGCGGACAGCACTAAAGTTACCTTGGTTCGTGCCTGTCCAAGTGCAGTAGACGTGCAGCAACAAATCAGCAACAATAACTGTAGGCAGAAACGCATAAACAATAGATGCCTGAACTCCAAAAAAGTTTGAAAAAAATTTCGACGCCCGAGTTTCGCTGGTTGCACACCGGCGAACAAGCGCTTTCCGAGATGTTAAAAGCCATCGACCTGGCTGAACACTCGATTCGGCTCGAAATGTACATTTTTCATGAAAGCGAGATTGCCGGAAAATTTCAGGCGGCACTCATCAATGCCTGCCAGCGCGGCCTCAAAGTCAAAGTGCTCATCGACGCGCTGGGCTCCATTACCCTGCCAGAGAGCTTCTGGGACACCCTGAAACAAAGCGGCGGTGAATTTCGATGGTTTAATCCCCTCAGCCTGCATCGCTTTAGTGTTCGGGATCATCGGAAAATCATGGTTCTCGACGACAGAGTGGGTTTCGTCGGCGGTTTCAACATATCAAAAGAATATCACGGGGATGGCGTTGTGTCCGGTTGGCGTGATCTCGGGATACAGGTTGGCGGACCGTTGGTGCAGGATCTCGCTGCGGCTTTTGACGATCTATTTGCTGTAGCCGATTACAAGCATGGCTTTTTTCGCCCGTTCACTCGTCCACGGTCGCAATGGCTGTCCAATGCGGAAAGCAGTCTTTTATTGACCTCGCCCGGTCGCCAGCATAATCCGATCAAGCGGTCCCTGCGAAACGATTTACGCCGCGCGAAGTCTGTGCAGATCATTTCTGCCTATTTTCTTCCGACATGGCGTTTGCGTCGGGATTTGACGCGGGTTGCTCGCAATGGAGGAAAGGTGCAGTTAATTCTCCCCGCCAAGAGCGATGTTCCCATGATGCAAGCGGCCAGCAGGAGTTTGTATCGACGATTCCTCCGAGCCGGGGTGGAAATTTACGAATATCAGCCGCAAATCCTCCACGCAAAGATGATCATTATCGATGGAGTCGCTTATGCAGGATCAGCGAACCTCGACACGCGCAGTCTTCATCTGAATTATGAACTTCTGGTTCGGCTCAGCGATCCAAACCTGGTCGCCGAAGCCCGCGACATCTTTAATAAAGATCTCAAGCATTGTCTCCGCATGGACCTTTCTGTTTGGAAAAAAGCGCGTTCCTTCTGGACAAGACTGAAGCAGCGATGGGCTTATTTTGTTTTAGCACGACTGGACCCGTATCTGACGCGCTGGCAGCTAAAGAATCTTCGCTAGCTATTTAGCAAGAGCCACCAGGTAACGCTGCAACCGGTTGATTTCTTCCGGCCATTCCAATTGGGCGTAGATCTGGTGCAGGTTCGCACAAATGCGCAAAAGGATACGGCGCGAACTCACTGGGGACAGAAATCCCTCTTCCAAACTATGATTTGTATGCACCAGATATTTAATGCAGTCATTTTTGCTGAGCAATTTCCCACCATTAAATACATCGATGTAATACTCCTCGGTGCTCGTTTGATATCGGCAAACAAAATGTCCCGGTAATCCGATGCC
>CBHTTJ010000176.1:0-12638 GCA_966095605.1 uncultured bacterium
TCCACCGGAGTTCCGTCCGCGAGGAACGGCATGTCTTCTTCAGGAACGATCTTCGCCACGACACCTTTGTTACCGTGACGACCGGCCATTTTGTCACCGACAGAAAGCTTGCGCTTCGAAGCGATGTAAACTTTGACCTGCTTGATGACGCCGCTATCAACTTCATCACCGGATTCAATGCGTTCCGACTCTTCGTCGTACTGCATCTGCAAGTCTTCGAATTTCTTCTTAAACTGGCCGATGATTTCGTTGATCTTGTTACGGATCGGCGACGGATCGATTTCGATACGATCGTAAACCGTTGCGAGCTTGCGCAGGAGCGTCTTCGTGATCTTGCGATTGGCCGGGATAATGATTTCACCGGTTTCGCTGTTCACGACGTCGAGCGGAATCTTTTCACCGAGCAGGATGTTGCTCAGCGCTTCCGTCAATTGCTCACGCAATTCTTCCAGCTTGGCTTTGTGTTCTTCTTGAACAGCCTTCGCCTGCTTCTTGCCTTCGCGATCGGTAGGCTTGGCTTCCTTCTCCATGTCGCGTTCCTTCTTGGAAGAAACTTTGACGTCCATCACGATGCCGTAAGTTCCGGATGGAACCTTCAACGACGTGTCTTTAACGTCAGCAGCTTTTTCACCGAAGATCGCGCGGAGCAAACGTTCTTCCGGGGCGAGTTCCGTTTCAGACTTCGGAGTGATTTTGCCGACGAGGATATCGCCAGGCTTCACTTCTGCGCCGATGCGGATAACACCATCGGTGCCGAGGTTCTTCAACGCTTCTTCACCGAGGTTAGGAATGTCACGAGTAATTTCTTCAGGTCCGAGTTTCGTATCGCGAGCGCCGACTTCGAACTCATCGATGTGAATGGAAGTATAGATATCTTCCTTCACGATGCGTTCGCTGATCAGGATCGCGTCTTCGAAGTTATAACCGTTCCACGGCATGAACGCGCAGAGCACGTTACGGCCGAGAGCGAGTTCGCCACCTTGTGTGCAAGGACCGTCCGCGAGGACCTGGCCTTTCTTAATGTGATCACCCTTTTCAACGAGAATCTTCTGGTTGATGCAGGTAGCGGCATTGGAACGCATGAACTTGCGAACGGGGTAAACATAAACACCATTCGCCGGATCGTTTTTGATGCGCTTCTTGCCTTCAGGCAACTTGCCGTCTTCGGTGATGATAATCTGATTACCATTCACGGACGCAACTTTGCCGGATTCTTCCGCCACCAACACAGCGCGGGAATCTTTGGCAACACGTTCTTCCAAACCGGTCGCGACCAAAGGAGCTTCGGTCACGAGCAACGGCACAGCCTGACGTTGCATGTTGGAACCCATCAGCGCGCGGTTCGCGTCGTCGTGTTCCAGGAACGGAATCAACGAAGCCGCAACAGAAACGAGCTGCTTCGGAGACACGTCCATATAATCGACTTGAGCCGGCTCAACGTCGATGAAGTCACCTTTACGGCGGCAAGGAACTTTATCCACCTGGAAGTTACCTTTGTCGTCCACCGGCGCATTCGCCTGCGCAATAGTGAAACCTTCTTCACGGTCGGCAGTGAGGTATTCAAGTTCGTTTGAAACTTTGCCCTTCACGACTTTGCGATAAGGCGTTTCGAGGAAGCCGAAATCATTGATGCGAGCGAACGTCGCGAGCGACGCGATCAGACCGATGTTCGGACCTTCAGGTGTTTCAATTGGACAAATACGGCCGTAGTGCGACGGATGCACGTCACGGACTTCGAAACCAGCGCGGTCACGGGAAAGACCACCAGGTCCGAGAGCCGACAAACGGCGTTTGTGGGTCAACTCGGCCAATGGATTAATCTGATCCATGAACTGCGACAATTGGCTGCGGCCGAAGAAGTCACGGATCACGGCGCTGAGCGCTTTCGGATTGATGAGCTTCTGCGGAACCATGGATTCCATGCTTTGATCGAACAAAGTCATGCGTTCCTTGACCAAACGTTCCGTACGGGCAAGACCAACACGGCACTGATTGGCGAGCAATTCACCGACCGTACGAATACGGCGGCTGCCCAAGTGATCGATATCGTCGAGCGTACCTTCACCCTTTTTCAGGCGGAGGAGATACTTCGTCGCTTCAACGAGATCATCCTTGGTCAAAATGCGGGAGTCGCCACCGTTCTTAAGATTCAACTTCTGGTTGATCTTGTAACGGCCGACGCGACCGAGGTCATAACGCTTCGGATCGAAGAACAAACGCTTGATCAACGCCTTCGCGTTCGCAGCCGTTGGCGGATCGCCAGGGCGCAAACGACGATAAATGTCTTTCAACGCTTCGTCTTGATTCTTCGTCGGATCCTTCTTGAGGCACTTGATGACGATGCCTTCGTCGACTGTGGTGTCGACGACGCGGATCTTGTTGATACCGAGTTCAGCGATCTGCTTAACAACGGCTTTGGACAATGGCTCGAACGCGCGCGCAACGACAATGTTCTTGTCAGCGTCAACAGCGTCTTCAACGAGAACCTTGTTCTGGATATCTTCCAACTTATCAGCTTCTTTCACGCTGAGGTCTTCGATATCATAAAACAACTTCAGCACTTCTTCGTCCGTGCCTTTCGTCGTGTCAGCGTCCTTCGACTTGGTTTCCGGATGATCGAGGAAACTCAAGGCTCGGAAGAAAGTCGTCGTTAAAAACTTACGACGGCGTTTCTTACGGTCGAGGTAAACGTAGAGCAAATCGCTGGTGTCAAATTGCGCTTCATACCAGGAACCGCGATCAGGAATAATGCGGAAGGAATGCAACGTCTTGCCGTTCGGATGCTGCGTCGATTCGAACGCAATACCAGGGGAACGATGCAACTGGCTGACGATGACACGTTCAGCGCCGTTGATGACGAAGGAACCTTGCGGAGTCATGAGCGGCAATTCGCCCATGAATACTTTTTCTTCCTTGGTTCCTTTTTCTTCCTTCAACAGGAAAGTGACATGGAGAGGAGCGCCATAGGTGATACCTTCGCGCAAGCATTCCAACCAGTCATTCTTCGGTTCGCCAATGTCGTAGCTATGGAAATCGAGCTTGTTTTTGCCATCGTAACTTTCGATGGGGAAAACTTCTGTGAACACGGCCTGGAGACCGGTATTCTTCCGCTTGGATTGCGGCACTTCCACCTGCAAAAATTCCTTGTAAGAATTTACCTGCAACTCAATCAGGTTGGGTGGAGCGATAACCTCCTTGATTTTCCCGAAGTTTTGTCTTTCGTTAACTTTCGATGGCATTGTTTACCTCTGATTTGGCCCGGCGTTTCACGCCAGACCGGTTATTGACTACAAACGACAGAAGGCAAGCGCTCTGCGTTCAGCAGAAAGCTCGCCGTTTTTCAAATTCTGGTTGTTAAAAAATATTTTCCGACAAATCCGCGTTTTCCTTTTCTCCGACCTTTCTCCCTCACTCGCTGTCCTTCTCCCAAACAAAACTGAAGGCAGCGGAAATTGTGGCAGCAGGGACGCCCGTGAAGGCGTCCCTGCCTAAAAGCACAAAGTTATTTGACTTCGACTTTAGCGCCAGCTTCTTCGAGCTTCTTCTTGGCAGCGTCAGAATCGGCTTTGTTAGCACCTTCCAACAACGGCTTCGGAGCGCCTTCGACAAGAGCTTTGGCTTCAGCCAGGCCCAGGCCAGCTTTGACTTCACGGACAACTTTGATGACCGCGATCTTTTTGTCAGCTGGAACTGAAGCGAGAATCACGTCAAACGTGTCCTTGGCAGCAGCGGCAGGAGCAGCAGCACCACCAGCAGCAGCACCACCAGCGGCGGCGACAGCAACTGGAGCGGCAGCAGTAACGCCCCACTTGGATTCCAATTGTTTAACGAGTTCTGCGGTTTCGATTACAGTCAAACCGCTCAGTTGATCTACGATTGCAGCGATATCAGCCATGTTACCTTTCTAGTTTCGTCGTCATTTGCAGCCACAAACGGTTTAAGCTCACCAGCCAGTGAACCGACGATTTACTTCTTGTTTTTGTTTATTTCCCTCTCCGTTGGCTTAAGAACGGAGAGGAAATTTTACATAGAAATGAGGAATTGCAAATTCAGGGCAATTCCCCATTGCCAAATTAAGCTTGTGCGCCTCCGTCTTTGTCGGCTTTCGCCTTCAAAACACGAGCGAGTGAGCTGGCCGGCGTATTGAGCAACGCAGCGAGCTTCGTCGCAGGAGCTTGCAACACTCCAAGGAGCTTGCCACGAAGAACTTCGATGCTCGGCAAGTCAGCCAGGGCATTGACGTCCGCCGCTTCCAGGCGCTGGTTGTTCAAAACACCGAACTTGATCTTCGGCTTTTCAAACTCAGAGCTAAAAGTCTTCAGGGTCTTCGCCGCTGCCGAGACATCCTTCTGTCCGGTAACAACCGCGATCTGACCTGCGAGAGAACCGACATCAAAGCCCACTTCCTTGGCGGCAACTTTGAAGATCGAGTTTTTTACAACATGGATCTCAGCGTTGACCTTGACCAAACGCTTGCGCAGTTCCGTCACAGGTCCCACTTTCAACCCGGTGTAATCGACAACGATGAAAAACGGGGAGGCATTGAGGCGTCCAACGTATTCCTTGCTGATAAATTGCTTTTCGGCACGCATGGTAAATTTCTCCTTTAATTAGAATTAAGCAGCCGCAAATTCACGCACATCGATGCGCACCGCTGGGCTCATTGTTGTCGAAATAGTGCAACTCTGGAGGTAAGTTCCTTTAGCTGCCGACGGCTTGGCTTTCGCCACAGCGTCGATGACCGCACGGGCGTTTTCTTCGATCTGTTCCGCTTTGAAATTGGCTTTGCCGACGGGAACGTGAACGTTACCAGCTTTGTCGATCTTGAATTCGACACGACCTGCTTTCACTTCCTTCACGGCTTTCGCAGTGTCGTCGGTGACAGTGCCCGTCTTCGGGTTTGGCATCAAACCGCGAGGTCCGAGAACCTTACCGAGCTTACGCACTTCCAACATCGCTTCGGGCGTGGCAATGGCGACATCAAAGTCAGCCCAGCCTTCAACGCACTTCTTGATCATTTCGTCGAAACCGACGTATTCAGCGCCAGCCGCTTTGGCCGCGTCAGCAGACGGACCGGACTTGGCGAAGACGAGGACGCGGACAACTTTGCCACTACCGTGAGGGAGCGGAACAGTTCCACGAACCATCTGGTCGGATTGCTTTGGATCAACCCCGAGGCGGAAAGCGATGTCGACAGTTTCGACGAATTTCGCTTTGGGGAATTTGGACAGGACTTCGACAGCGTTCTTCAAGGGATAAGCTTTGTTCTTATCCACCATTTCGAGTCCCTTACGATAACGTTTACTTCCTTCTTTTTTCATTTTCTATATGCGGTGCGAACGAGTTTTTGAGGCTCTCCCGCTGTTAGTTTTTTACTTTTCGACTACTTCGATGCCCATGTTACGGGCCGTTCCGCACACCATGCGGAAAGCGGATTCTTCATTCGCCGTGTTCAAGTCTTTGATCTTGATCTTGACGATGTCCATGACCTGCTTGCGGGTCACTTTGCCGACCTTGTCCTTGTTCGGAACCTTGGAACCGGAAGCAATGTTCGCGGCTTTCTTCAAGAGAACCGACGCTGGCGGCGACTTGGTAATGAAGGTGAAAGACTTATCTTGATATACCGTGATGATCACGGGGATAATCATGCCGGCCTGGTCTTTGGTGGCGGCGTTAAATTCTTTGCAGAAACCCATGATGTTCACGCCGTGCTGACCGAGCGCGGGACCGACTGGAGGAGCCGGGTTGGCTTGTCCAGCAGGGATCTGCAACTTAATCTGTCCTGTTACTTTTTTTGCCATAACGAAATTTCTTGTTCTTTTTTAAACGTGACTCGTGATTCGTGAAACGTGAGGCAACGTTTTACGCTTCACGTTTCAATTACGCTTTCTCCACCTGCCAATACTCCAATTCAACCGGCGTATTGCGCCCGAAAATGTTCACAGTCACCTTCAATTTGCCCTTGTCCGGATCAATTTCTTCGATCACGCCGCTGAAGTTCAGGAATGGACCGTCGTTGATCTTGACGGTTTCACCCACGTTGAACTGCATCTTCGGCTTCTCGGTATCTTCCGATTCAGAAATCTGCGCTTTAATCACAGAGATTTCTTCTTCCGTCACCGGCACTGGACGCTCGCCACCGACAAAACCAATCTTGCCCGGCGTGTCCTGAACGAAATACCACGGTGCTTCGAGCACGCGCTTGTTATCGTCCAACAAAATCATATTGATGTAGACGTAGCCCGGATGAAGCTTCCGTGTGGTCACGGTCTTCTTTCCGCCACGAACGTCCACAACTTTTTCAACAGGCACGAGCACTTCCTTGATGTACTCGCCCATCTCTTCGGCCTTGAGTCGCTTTTCAATGGACTCTTTGACCTTGTTCTCCTGCCCCGACAACGTATGGATGACAAACCACTGTGGTTGCATGAATCCTTAAAAATTAAACGATGCGTTGAATGATAAACGCGAAGACAAAATCCGCGATTACCGTGAAACCACCCAGAAGCGCGATGGCCACCAATACCAGCTTGGTGGAGTCACCGAGTTCCGCCCAGGTCGGCCAGGTGCACTTGCGCAATTCTTCCTTCGTTTCGTCGACATAAGCCGACAGTTTGAGGAAGGCTCCGCGGCGCCAAAGCAGTGCGAACACCACGAAGGCAACAACAGCGATGATTAATGGCAACAGTAATTTCACGTTTTCTCAGGCAACCGTCTTTCGGTCGCGTTTATGTTTCCCCACCGGCATTTACATGCCGCAAATTCTTCAAATTTGGCGGAGAGGGAGGGATTCGAACCCCCGGTACGCTTTCGCGCACAGCGGTTTTCAAGACCGCCGCAATAGACCACTCTGCCACCTCTCCGGCTCCAACCAACAACTCCCAACCAAACCCGTTTTCGTTGGCACGGCGGGAGGGACTCGAACCCCCAACCGACAGTTTTGGAGACTGCAACTCTACCAATTGAGCTACCGCCGTATGCCGTCGAGATTTCCCCTCATTTCCCGCGCAGGTTTTACCTGCTATTTCTAAAGACCAAAAAGGGAGCGAGGGGTTTTAATCCCCCGCTCCGCGAGATTCAACCTAAAATTTAGGCTACGACGTCTGCCACACGACCGGCACCGATGGTACGGCCACCTTCGCGAATCGCGAAACGTTGACCTTTTTCCATCGCGATCGGGGCGATCAATTCGATTTCCACCGAGACGTTATCGCCCGGCATCACCATTTCCACGCCAGCTGGCAACGTAACAGTGCCGGTGACGTCAGAGGTGCGGAAGTAGAACTGAGGACGATACTTGGTGAAGAACGGCGTATGACGGCCACCTTCATCCTTCGACAAGACGTACACTTCAGCCTTGAACTTCACGTGAGGAGTGATCGAACCGGGCTTGGCGAGAACCATGCCACGTTCCACTTCTTCCTTCTTCGTGCCGCGGAGGAGAACACCGACGTTGTCACCGGCGCTCGCCTTATCGAGGAGCTTACGGAACATTTCGATGTCGGTAGCGGTGGTCTTGCGGGTGTCCTTCAAGCCGACGATTTCGACTTCAGACATCTTCAAGAGTTCACCACGTTCAACACGGCCGGTCACAACAGTGCCACGACCTTCAATGTTGAACACGTCTTCGACGCACATCAAGAACGGCTTGTCGACTTCGCGGACCGGATCAGGGATGAAGCTGTCGATCGCGTCCATCAATTCCTGGATCGCTTTTTCACCTTCTGGCTTGCCAGAGAGAGCAGCGGTGGCGGAACCACGAACGATCGGGGTCTTGTCGCCAGGGAATTGATACTTGCTGAGCAAATCACGGATTTCCATTTCGACGAGGTCGAGAAGTTCCGGATCGTCAACGAGGTCAACTTTGTTCAAGAAAACAACGATCGCAGGCACTCCGACCTGACGAGCGAGCAGGATGTGCTCACGGGTCTGAGGCATCGGGCCGTCAGCAGCGCTAACGACGAGGATCGCGCCGTCCATCTGGGCAGCACCAGTGATCATGTTTTTGACATAGTCAGCATGGCCTGGGCAGTCAACGTGCGCGTAGTGGCGCTTTGCGGTTTCGTACTCAACGTGCGAAACAGCGATGGTAACGGTCTTCGTGGCGTCACGAACCGTACCGCCTTTGGTGATATCCGCATAGCTGATCGGCTTAGCCAAACCTTTACGGGCCTGCACTTCAACAATGCCCGCAGTCAGTGTGGATTTGCCATGGTCAACGTGGCCGATGGTGCCGACGTTTACGTGCGGTTTAGTTCTTTGAAATGATTCTTTTGCCATGTGCTACTCCTGCGTATTTATGTTGTTTTCTGTTTTTACTTTTAAATCGTCAAATCTGGAGCCCAAGACCGGGATTGAACCGGTGACCTCGTCCTTACCAAGGACGTGCTCTGCCAACTGAGCTACTTGGGCAGAGTCCAAATTCAGTCATTTTCGCAAGGTTTTTAAAAACCTGTAAAAAACGACAAAAATCCATTACCCAAAGCTTTTTCCGAGAAAAAGTTTAGGGCTAATGAATCCTTTATTGTTTCACGGCCCGATTGACTTCGCGGGAACGTAGAAAAGTTCCTTCGGACTGTCAAACGGTTTTTTGAAAATTCTCTGCTTTTCCCCTGCCCCGGCCGGATTTTTTCTTCCGGATCCAGATTTTCGGAAATCATTATGGGAGAAAAACCTCGCGGTGGCAAGAAAGAGGGGAATTTACGATTGGCGATTTGCGATGGACGCGGGTTTGGACGATCCCTGAGCCGATTTTAGGTCTCAAATCTCAATTTTCGGAGCTTTTTGAGCGAGAGGTTAGGGTAAAGCCGAAAAAACTGTGGCCGTAACGCTTTCCTCAATGTTTTCAGCGGTGCAACGACCCAATGTAAGCATTGCAAAGAGGTCTTTTGGAGTGAAAACGGCCAGGAAAAAATCCCCAAAACCCTCCCTATGATTGCAAATCCTCCGAAAACGGTCGCGAAGACGGCTTTTCACTTGTCTTCGCCCTGGAAACTCTTTCCGGAACCGTCGCAGTGGAAAAACTTCAAAATCCGACCTTCTGATGCAGAGCGCAACAAAACGGAAAAGAAGTTTGGATTACGAAACGCGCGAAGTACGCGAAAAGAAAACCAAAGGCCCCCTACCCCACAAAAAAAAGCGACTTGTGACTGATACTTTTTCTCCCCTTTTCGTGTATTTCGCGTATTTCGTGGTTATCTCCTCGTTTCCCTCAAAAGCAGCTCACTTTTCGAGTGAAACTTCGTCAAAAAACACCCAAATTTGCAATTTTTTACATCGACTTCGACCAATAAAATCAGGGGTGTCAAGGGGAGGACACGATTTGGTACCAAATTGTGTCCTTACGTAGCCCCCTCTCGTTATGAGAAACTGCCGGGAACTTATGAAAAATATTGTTACTTACTCAATACCGGCGCTGATGAATTCAGCGGATTTAATGATCGGCGGCTTGCGCGATCTCAAAACGGAACTCGATTTGCGCTACGCGGATCCCGAGGTTGTCAAAGAACGCCTCGCTGCGCTCGTGCAGGCGCGCGGAAATTATGAACAAGCCAAGTTCACGCTCAGCGATTTGCAAGCGACGATGACGTCCTTGACCGATCGCGCTCGCGCCACGGCGATGATCGCACGGGACGTTCTCAAGCCCTTCCTCGGAAACCAACATTCCCAGCTCTGGGAAGGAACGGGCTATGTTTTTTCGCTGGAAACGCCGCGTTCGTTCCAGGCGTTGCTGAACCTCTTGCGCCGAATGGCTCTTTATCTGGGCAGCAATCCCGGGCAGGAAAACGCGCCGTTGAACATTACGTCCGCCAAGGTCACGGAGCTGGTGTCGGAAATGATTGCCGTGCAACAAGCTCTCGCGAGCCAAACCGCCGACCTCGGCATTTTACTGGATGAACGCAACGAAAAGGTAACAACCCTGCGTAGTTGTTTGCGTGACGTAATTGATGAATTGCACCTGCGCCTGAAGCCATTGGATCGACGCTGGTTGCGCTTTGGCTTGAACATGCCGGGCGCGAAGGAAACTCCTGACGCTCCTACCAACGTCAAAGTAAAAGTCGTCGAAGAAACGACGGCGATGATTGAATTTCCAAAATCCCCGCGTGCCGAATATTACCGCGTTTATCAGCGCATCATTGGCGTCGATACCGAACCAAAACCAATCGGCAGCCCGATGGATCCGAACTTCACCATTGAGGATTTACAACGTGGTGTGACGGTCGAAATCTCGGTGAGCGCCGTCAACGACGGCGGCGAAAGTGCGCTGAGCGAACCGGTCACGGTGAAGATTGAGTAGGTCGCGGTTAGGGCTGAAAGCCCGTTATGTGAAAGCCCAGGCTGAAGCGAGTCCGACGAGCGGCGGCCTGGGTTAATTGCACGCAATTGAATGTTCGGCCTGTAAGGTCGAAACAAAAAGCTCACAAAATTCGTTGCGTATGTCTCGCCCCTTCAGGGCGAAATATTTTTGTCATTGTTTACCTGGAGCTCCGCGCTGCACGCTCCACCCCAGGCTTTCACATGGCGGGCCTTCAGCCCTGTTTCTCGGTGATGACCCGCACCGCCGATCACCCGTGATTAATGAACCCGTCGAGGTAACTCTGCAAAAGAATCGCTGCCGCCGTTTTATCCACTTTCTGCTTACGCTGGTCACGCCGCACATTGGCTTCGATCAGGAAACGATTTGCCTGCGCGGAAGTTAAACGTTCGTCCCAAACTTTGATTGGTACGACGAGATTTTCTTTCAGCACCGCGACGAATTCCTGAACCTTTTGCGCCGCCGGTCCGTAGCTGCCATCCATGTTGCGGGGCATCCCGACCAGGATTTGTTCGACTTCTTTTTCCTTCAGGATTTCTTTGAGTCGTTTCAAAAAATCAGCGAATGGCTCAGCGGGAATAAACTCCAGCGGCGTCGCGATCATTTTCATTTCGTCGCTGATCGCTACACCGATTCGAACTGTTCCATGATCCAGGGCCAGAATGCGCATTGCGAGGAGTTTACCCGGATCACCGTCCACCAAAAGTGAAAAGTTGCATGCCCAGAATCTTTCTATTCATCGAATCCTCTGCTACGACAGGTGCGTGCAAAAGGTCTTACGGCACCTCCTCTTCTGCGTTGTCGCGCTTTATTTCCATTTTTCCGCTTTGGCTGATGGAAAAGTGTTCTCACAGGTCCTCGCGGTGCCGACCAAGACACCGGATCAAAGGGCGCTATTGCATTATCACAACGGCACGGAACGACTGGTGATCGAGACGTCATTCGTCGGGGAAGGAACGAACTTTGCATGGGTGGTCCCCTTCCCTTCCGAACCAAAGATCGAAGCGGTCTCGGTTCCGTTTTTCTCGAGGTTAAATTCGATTTTTCAACCGAATTTGATTTATCAAAAATCAAAGCTATGGATTTTTTTTCTGACGGCAGGGTGTTTTGTTGTCCTGGCTCTCATCCTGCAAAGGGAATCTCGTGACCGCTTCGTCTTCTGGCTAATACTGATTGGTGTTGTAAGCTGTGTCTTCCTCACGATGGTGCCAACTTTTGTCAAAGCACGAGGGGCATCGACAACGACTTCGCCCCGCCCTTCGGTTGAAATATTACAGCGACAATCTGTAGGCATCTACGACACGGTCACATTGCGCAGCAAAGATGGAACTGCGCTGCTCGATTGGCTGAACGATCATCATTTTGCCACGCCAACGAACGCCCTTCCGGTGATTTCTAAATATGCACAGGAAGGATGGGTGTTCGCCGCTGCAACGCTCGATGTCACCCAATCCACCTCAGGAGGAAACAAACCGCATCCTCTTTGCTTTACATTCGCAACGGAGAAAGCCGTTTATCCCTTGCGGTTAACAGGTGTGGAAAACGATGCCTGTTCGTTTGAGCTGTTTGTTTTTGGACCCGACCGCGCCGAGGCCAACGGATTCAAAGTTGAATATTGTGGTCATCCCAGCTTCTCCGAAGACCCGACCGAAGATTGGATTTCCCAAATGGCAGATTCTCCTTCGAGACCCGGTCTCTATCGCATCAGCGATCCTGAAATGTTGAAAACAGTTCAGCCCTCTACGGTCACAACCAAATTAACCGGCACATTGTCGCCTCGACAGATGCGCTCCGATCTCTATTTGCGATGGGTGCCGTTTCAACCAGCATTGCCAACGCTTTATAGTTTCGGAGCTGCCATTGATCGCGCGATGAACTGGTCTGTTTCCATTCTTGTCGTGGGCGGACTAATTGTATGGCGACAAAAGCGTCGGTTGACACGCAAACGCCTTCAACAATTTATAATTGGGATGGTCATCATCTCAGGCCTGGCTGGCTTCTTGCAGTATCAACTCCTTCCCAAGACAGAAGTTCGCACCGTCCCCAATTTTCATGCCATGATCAACAACCTGCGAACACTCGACGGTGCGATTGACGTCATGCAAACCGAGCGCGGCACGAATTTCCCAACCACCTTCCAGGAGTTTAAACGTGCAGTGGATCCCTATGTCAAAGGAGGAGCCAGAAACCCGATCACCTACGAGCCCCTCGCCGAAGGAAAAACGGCGGGCAATATCACATTGGAAACCAACGGAACAAATATCGACGTCATTTGGTATGGCCCGGATCTGACACCGCATCGAGTCACAACATTTCCGCGTCC
>CBHTTJ010000177.1:0-12592 GCA_966095605.1 uncultured bacterium
ACCGGAAGGTCACCTCATATGATTAAGGAGCAATTTCCGGCGCGGGAAAACTTCCACTTTACGGTATGACACCAATTTTCCGCTCCGGGAAATTCGTCCCATACGGTCGAGTAGCTATTTTCCGTCGTAAAAAGTCGCCTCATACGCGTATGAGGCGATTTTCTGGAGCGGGAAAGAGGCGTCATACCGATATGAGGCGGTTGTCCCGAGGGAAACGTCGTGTCATGAGCGTATGAGGTCAATTTCTGGAGCGGAAAAAGGGTTCATACGCGTATGAGACGACTTTTTGGAGCCGGAAGGAGCCTCTTGAGCGTATGAGGGGACTTTCGGGGAGCGGGAAATCCCTCCATGAGCGTATGAGGTCATTTTTTACGACGGAAACTTGGGGAAAATTCGTATGAGACGAATTTCCGGGCGCCGGAAAACGACGTCATACGCGCAGGGGACTTTTGCCGGAGGTTGATTTTCAAGGCTTTGTGCTGATCGTTCGAGTTTGAGGGGTGAAATCCTGGGGTTGGCGGTTGAAGGAAAATTCAGCTTCTGTGCCAGAATTTCCGGAACTGTGCGTTGGCGTGGGAGAGCGGAGTTGTTGGACTGAAAAGAAATTCGAGGCGAATGATTTCGGCCTCGATTTTGCGGAAATTGTGGGACCCCAATGAGCCTTATTCCTCGTCAAACTTCCGTTTGATCAAGGCTTCGATCTCGTTCATTGCTTCCTCGCAGTCGTCCCCTTCGCAATAAACGATCAGCTTACTTCCCGGGCCGGCGGCCAGCATCATGAGACCCATGATACTCTTGCCATTAACCTTTTCGCCGTCCTTTTCCACGAAGATGTCGCATTTGAACTTGTTGGCGGTGCGGACAAATTGAGCAGCCGGACGCGCATGGATGCCAAGCTTGTTGGTGACCACGATGTCTCGTTTATGCGACTTAGGTTTCTTGCTGCTGCTCATCTAAATTTTTAAAGCGCGAAAAGGTATTCAGGTTGCGGAAAATTACAAGCGATTATTACCGGACATTTGGGAGATCAATCGTTCGTTCAGTTCCTTGGCCGCATTGTAACCGGTCTGTTTCAGCTTCGTTTGGAACGCGGCAACTTCGATCAAACGGGCCAAATCGCGTCCTGGTCGAACCGGAATGGTGATGTGCGGAATGTCGACTTGAAGGATTTTGACGTATTCCTCTTCCATCCCGAGGCGGTCGACATCGGGCACCTCTTCCCACGGTTTCAGGGCGACGACGAGATCGACACGTTTTTCCTGCCGGATGCTTTTAACGCCGAACATGGCGGCCACATTGATAATGCCGATTCCGCGGACTTCCATGTGATTGCGGGTCAGTTCAGCGCTCGTGCCAACCACTTCCCGGCCGTCGATCAGGGTGACGCGTGTAATGTCGTCGGAAACGAGGCTGTAACCACGATCAATCAGGGCTAAAACCGTTTCGCTTTTGCCGATGCCGCTTTCCCCACGAATGATCACGCCGACACCGAGAATGTCCACCATGCTGCCGATCTCTGTCCCTCGCGGAGCAAAAAGCATTTCCAGCGAGAGCGTCGCCAGGTTGATGAACTTCATCGTGATAAAAGGACAGACAAATACCGGCACATTCGCCGTTTCCGCCGCTTTTAAGAGCAATTTGTCGGGCTGTAGGTTCCGCGAATAAACGATGCACGGGATCTTGTAGCCAAAAAACATGTTGTAACGCTCCAGCCGCTGGTCAGGTGGAAGCGATTTCAGGAACGTGGCTTCAGCATTGCCGATGACCTGCACCCGTTTGTTCGCGAAGTAACGTGTGAACCCGGCGAGGACCAGGCCTGGGCGATTGACGGTTGGTTCGCGAATGATGCGTTTCAACCCGCCCGCACCGGCAACGAGTTTCAATTGCAGTGGCCCGGCCTGCTCGGTGTAAAACCGTTCTACGGTGATCGCGTCGCGTTGCATTTGCAGATTTGAGTTGTTGGAGTGCTGGAGTAATGGAGCATTGCGAGAAGAATTTCAATCTTCCAATACTTCATCTCCCCATCACCTTTCTCACAGATTAAAGTCCGGCCCCAGGTAAATTTCCCGGGCTTTCGGATCGTTGGCCAAAAATTCTGCGGAACCTTCGCAAAGCACTTCGCCTTTGTGAATGATATAACCGCGGTCGATCAACTTCAGCATTTCGCGGACATCGTGATCGGTGATCAGCACGCCGAGGCCACGGTCTTTGAGGCGGCGAATGATCTTGCCAACTTCAAACTTCGCAATGGGATCAATGCCGGCCAAAGGTTCGTCGAGCAAAAGTAACTGGGGATTCGTGACGAGGGCACGGGTGATTTCGAGTCGCCGCTTTTCCCCGCCGCTGAGACTGTAAGCTTTACTCTTGGCCAAACGACCAAGGTCCAGTTCATCGAGGAGATACTTGAGGCGAACCGCGCGTTCCTCAGCGTTCATGTCGCAGGTCTCAAGGATCGCGAGGATATTCTGTTCCACGGTCAGCTTCCGAAACACCGAAGGCTCCTGTGTCAGGTAACCCACGCCGAGACGTGCCCGCTTGTGCATCGGCAGGCCGGTGATTTCGTTCGCAAGAAATCTGACTTCACCTTCATCGGGCTTCACGACGCCGACAACCATATTGAACGTCGTCGTTTTACCGGCACCGTTGGGACCCAATAGTCCGACCACCTCGCCGGCTTTCACTGAAATGGAAACGCCATTGACGACACGGCGTTGGCGATAGGCTTTTACGAGCTTATCGGTGGTGAGAAGAATTTTGGATGAATCGCTCACAGGTTTCTACACACGAACTGAGTTGGCTGCGTCATCAATGCCGCGCACTCTAATCGACCCGATTCCTGCCAACAATGCCGAATTACAGGACGACGCCTCATCGTTTTGGCTGAGCCGTCGCATTGGTGGTTGAACCGGAATGGGCCTTGAACAGGCTCTTGGCCTTAATGACGTCCCGACGGAAATCCCAGATGAAACCTTCGGGATCCGTGTTGGAAATAGGCCGTCGACCCGGCTGCAGATACATGATGCTGGAGAAACCGTTCAGTTCGGCGACTTCCTTGTCCTGGAGATTATTGTAGACGAGTTGGTCGGCTTGCGCCCAACTGCCGTCATTTTCGATATAGACATTTTTGTCGGCAACCATCTTCTCGAGTTGATTAGTCGTGGCGGAGAAATTCATCGTCACAACATTGGCCGATAACTTTCGGCGCGATTCCTTCTTCGTTTTGGTGTCGATCGAAATTTCCTGCGCGATGACGTTGTGCTCGGCGATGATAAGTTTGGTCGTTCCGTTCGGGAACAGCTTGACGGTGAGCTCATCACACGTGACCTGCTGGTTCACATTATTGGTGGTGCTGGACTTCTTTTGTTGGAGTTCAACGTGACCCTCGGCGATCAGCATTTCGACTTTGTTGCTGAGAAACTGAACGGTCAGTTTGTCGCAGGTGAGATTACCCAAGCCGTTGGTTTCGGCAGGGAAACTCGCGTGCACCGTGCCGAGGAACACCGCTACGTTCGTCGTGACGTTGTATTCGTCCGAAAAAATTTCGATCGCGCGGTCGTCGGGATGTTTTGCCTTCTTCTCTTTAGCGTCGGATTTTTTTGTGCCGCCCCCGCCCTCACCAAAGGACTTCGCCGGGATCTTCAGGTAAGCATCGCGTTCGGAGTGAAAGACTTTGTTGTTGCGATCAAAAGTGAGGAGTTGGCCTTTGGCGGTAAATTGATCTCCGCCCCAGATGCCATTGGTTAAACGGAGCATGCCGGTGACTTCACTGAAGGAAGCGCCGTCGGCGGTGGCGCGTGTGTTGTCCGCGAGAATAACCACATTGGTCTTGGCGGTGAGCACGCGGCCAGATTTGTTTGTGGCAAGATCAATGTTCAGGACCTCAGCGGAGACGGTGATGGAATCATTGGTTTTGGTCGCTGGTTTCTTGTCGTTGAGGCCAAGGAAATCCGGTTGCGCCACGCTGCTGCGGGGCAATTTCATTTGCGCATCGCCTTCCAGCCAAACCATACGGCTGTTCCGGTCGAAGAGAAATCTCCGTGCGCGCCCTTCATTCTTTGCATCGTGCCATTCAGGATCGCCGGTCAGTTCCACCAGTTGCTGGCCCTCTTCGTTGACGTAAATCGCCCGATCCCCTTTGGCGCGGCTGTTGTCGGTTTTGTTCACGATGACAACGTTCTTCTCGGCGACGATGTTTTTGACGTTGTTCGTCGACGACAGGTCAGCGGTAAGGGATTCAGACGTCAGGCGAAATTCCGGATCTTCAGCGCGAACATTGTGAGTGTAGTAAGCGATGCGCGTATTGGCGTTCGTGGCAAGAACCGCCAGGAATTTGAAACGATCCGAATAAATGTGCAGCGCACCTTCATTTTTTACCGGCGAGTTGGTGACGCGCTGGATAATTGTGTGTACGTCGTTGGAAATCGTCAGGATGTTGGTAGGTCCCGGTTGCCACGCGAAGCCGCGGCCTTCGATAAAGAGATTCGTATCGGTGTTATGCAGATGAAGGCGATTGGTCGACCAGGTGAGATGCGTATCAATATTGACGACGCATTCCGGTGCTTCGATCACGGCTTCGATATTGCTCGGATTTCCGTCACGAAATGTTGTTAGCGCAAAATCGAGGGCGAGGACATTCCCGCCTGGAAGAGGCTTCGCGTCTTTCGCGGTGATCAAGGCGCGGGGTGCGACTCCTTCGTAATGACTCAGGGTGATTTTCTTTCCGGCGAGGCCTTGCGGAATCTGCTGGGCCTTCGTGACGGAGACGCCAAGAAACAAGCCGACACAAATCGCGAAGGTTGTTTGGACCGCTGGTGTTCGAAACGCTTTAAACATTATGCGCAAGGGCATGAAACTTCAGGAAACCGGACAACAACTTCGGCATCTGATCCAACGGAATCATATTGGGACCGTCGCTCAAGGCTTTGTCGGGATCAGGATGGGTTTCGATGAATAAGCCAGTAGCTCCGGCAGCCAGAGCACAGCGAGCCAGGACGGGAGCAAATTCACGCTGGCCACCGGAACGATCGCCTTGTCCCCCGGGCAACTGCACGGAATGCGTTGCGTCGAAGATCACAGGGTAACCCAGTTTCTTCATGATGGGGATCGAGCGCATGTCGGAGACCAGATTGTTATAGCCGAACGTGGTGCCGCGTTCAGTCAGGGCGATTTTCTTTCCCCCTTGTTCTATGGCTTTTTTGACGACCTGACCCATGTCGTGCGGCGCCAGGAATTGACCTTTCTTGATGTTTACGATCTTTCCTGTCCGGACAGACGTGGTGATCAAATCCGTTTGGCGGCAAAGAAATGCTGGAATTTGCAAAACATCGACCACCTGGGCTGCGGCTTCAGCCTGCGCTTCCGAGTGGACATCGGTCAGCACTGGCACCTCCAATTCAGACCGAACTTTCGCGAGAACGTTCAATCCGACGTCGATGCCGAGTCCACGAAAGGATTTTCCTGAAGAACGATTCGCTTTGTCGTAGCTGGCTTTGAAAATAAAATTAATGCCGAGTTTCGTGCAGGTTTTCTGTAGCGACTCGGCAATTTTCAAACAGAGCTTTTCGTTTTCCACCACGCACGGTCCGGCAATCAGCGAGAGACGTGGCGAATTCAGAGCTTTCCAGATAGCGGCATCATTTAACACGCCAGCGTTTTAACAGCCGCGAATTCCAAAGTAAATGTTTCGGATGGCCCTGCTTTTATGCTGAACGAGGGAGGAATAAACGGGCTTCCTCCGACGCACGATCGAAGCCTTCAAAATGATTGCGAATCCACGGAGTGATAACGGCATGGCCGATGAGCACGAGCAGGATCAGGATCAGAAGAAAACCACTGAGGAATGCGATGCTTTTAACGGAATCTGGCAGATGAGAAATTCTCAGTCGCAACGCGAGTGCAATCCACACGACGGGCGCGCTGAGTAAAACGACGCCGTAATTAATGAGGAATAAGGTGGTTTGCGGAAGCTGGATCCCAGGCGTCGCCCACCATTTGTGACTTATTCCTGCTGCGAGAACTCCTGTGACGATAATGGCGACCTGGACCAGAGCGATGAGGACAGCGTTGCGGATGGTGAAGACGAGCATATGACCTTTATTGGACAACGGCCAGGCGGGTTTGTCATGAAACGCTTGAGACAAAACGGCTAATTTCTTTTAAAGCATCCGCTGGCTTTGTCTGAAGTAGAAGATGCGGGGCTTCGATCTCTGAAAGGACGGCCGATTTATTCAAATGCTTCATTTGCCGTGCGTTGTGGGAAGGGACGATGCGGTCGTGGGTGCCCGATAGAATCAAAACCGGTATCTTAATCTGGCGTAATGCGGCGCGGGCATCTACTTGGATGATGTTCTGAATGCGATGATGAAGAACTTCACGCGAGGACTTCCTTAAAGACTCAGTGAGCAAGGGATACACGTTGGCAGCATCATTCCCACCCAGGTAACGGCGGAACGCCCAGTAAGGAGGTTGGAACCGGACCAGGGCGCCTCCGAATATTTTTGCCGCCATCTTGGCGAGGAAACTGCCCGGGAACTCCACGAATGTCGCCGACAGACTAATTCCCTTTAAGTTTCCGGGTGCTTGTTCAGCAATTCTTACTGCGATGGGACCTGAAAAGGATTCGGCGATGATTACGAAAGGTTCTTCTGGCAATTGGCGCCGAACCAATTCTTCGAGTTGAGGGTAGGAAAGCTTCTCTTGCGATGGATAGGAAATGACCGTCGCGTTAGTTCCCGCCGGGAGAATGGACAGGAACGGTGCAAATAAATCGCCCGTTCCGTCCATTCCCGGCAAAAGGAGGAAACGCATTAAACTCCCGCGAGGCGCTTCTTATATTCGGCAAGACATTGTTCCAGGCGTTCTTTCGCATTCGTCACCCCGGGCGCATTGTGGGACGGATGGATGTAAAGATGCACGCCGCGTTCAGCGAGGATTTCGGCCACGGTGCAAACGGTCATCCAGACGGTGGTGATGAACGCCATGTTGGAGACAGGTCCCACTTTTTCCTGGTGATTCTTTAACGGCACCATCGCGTCTTCGAGCGGGGCGCAGGTATCCACGACATGATCGGCGATTTGGAAAATATTCTTGCCGCTGGAATGGCGGGTTTCTTTGCCCATCGCTTCTTTTACAGAACCGTAAGCGATTACTTTCATGCCCCGCTTCTTGGCTTCAAGGGCGATGTCGATGTTCACGTTGTTGATGCCTGAATGCGAAAAGAGCCACATGGTATCGCGGGAATCGAACGTATAACCCTTCATGATCTCAACGCCATAGCCTTCGACGCGTTCGAGGAAAACGAATTGATGCACACCCATTTCACCGGTCACGCGGGTGAAGAAGGTGAGGGGAAGCTCCACCATCGGATGAAAACCGACGAAGCCACCGATTCGTGGATACATTTCTTCCACCGGAATCGTGGCGTGACCGCAACCGAACGTGTGCACCCAGCGACCCGCCTGGATCGAATCGGCCATGATTTCCGCAGCCTTGCGGATCGCCGGAGTTTGGGTCTGTTCAATGGCATCCATGATGCCGCGTGTTTTATCCAACCACTGTTTTGCGAGACTGCTCATTTTGTTTATTAATCAGATTGGGACTGTGTTTTTTGAGTTGTTTAAGAACGAGGAAAAGAAAGAAAGCCGAGATCGCGAGGCACACGAGCATCGCCTTGGTGTATTGCTGAATGCCATGAATCTGCGCCAGCATGCCGAAGCTTTTGTTGATGGTCATGTTTCCCACCAACGCCAGGAAAAATATCGTACTGAATGCTGTGCCTGACTGCGTGGGATATAAATCGCCGATGTAACTGAGAACGACAGGAAATCCCGCCGACAACCCTGCTCCAATAAAAAGGGCAGCGGTGAGAGCCATGAGATAATCATTTCCGAGCATCAGCAAAACTGCCCCGGCACCGGTAACCCCAATACTACCGAACAGGATATTGTGCGACTTCACCCTTTTGAGCAGAAACCCAAGCGCAACACGCGCCAGCACCATCGCTCCGGTCACGGCCATCAACCCCAACAACGTTTTCCATTCGGGGATGTTTTCACCCACTAAAATGACTTTTTTGAAATAACGGGTGATCCAGTCGTTCGACATACCTTCCATGCCGCTTTGGATCGCCAGAGCCAGACCCGCAAACAGAAAGATGGGATCTTTTAAAAGCTTGAGTGTCTCGCCCGCCGAAAATTTTTCCGCCTGTTGTTTGGGCGGAGGAAACGCGATCGCGCAGAAATATAAAACCGGCAGCAACACGAATGCTCCAATCCCCGCGACAATCGTGGTGAGAGAGAAATGTCTGGAGAGTAATGCCAGTGTGCTCGGCATCCCCAGTGCCCCGATGCCAAAGAACACTCCTAAAAGACTTAGCTTCGCCCCGCGTTCTCCTTCACTGACATCGGCAGTGAGGGCATTCGTTGCGCCATTCAGGACTCCGCCGCCAAAACCAATCAGAAAAACAAAAAATTGGATCGCCTCCTTGCTGTTTCCAAAAGCCATCCCCTCCAAACCGATTCCGACGAGTAACGCGCAGCTGACCAACATCCATTTGTAACCGAATCGATCCACAATCGGACCGAAGATCAAGGAACCTGCCAGAATACCGAAAGGGAGCAGAAATGTCAGGGTGCCGATCCCATTGTCGTCCAGATGAAACCGTTCGCTCAGCATGTTATTCACTGAACCCAACGAGAGGAAGACGATGCCAAAAAGAAGCATACCGAGGCAGGCCGCCGCAAAAACCAGGTTCTTCTTGTACATCCGCGGCGATTTAACGCGTTAAGCTCGAGTTCGGCAAGATTGTTCGAAATATCCGTCCAATTCTGTGCAAAATGCCTTGTTTTTTGACATTTCGTTGACGACTGGCGACCTAAGATTTTTTATCAACGACTTGTAAATCGTCCGTTGGTCAGCCATTATTTTAGAACATGCGTTCAACTCTAAAGCGAATTATTCCACGTCCGGCGCGCGACTTTCTGCGTGAGCAACTCAAAAATGGGGACGCATTGTTGGCCAAATTGAGCAGCTCGTATCAGGTCCGACGCAAATACCGTCTGGAAAACGAATTCTGGACCGGCCGCCTTCGCGCTCTCCTGGAATGGCATCAAGGCATTCGCAAAGACTGGGCCGGAATTCCAGGGCCAACACCCCAGCAAAAAGTCAGCAAGACTGATGATCCGGCGTTGAATGCCGTCCTGACGTTACACCGCATCTATACGGATTACTTGAAGCGTCTGATGTTGGAGCCTAATCATTTTGTTGGAAAAAAGGTCTTGGATGTCGGCTGCGGGCCTCTCGCTCCGAGCCAGCAGTTTGTCGGCGCGGAACATCACCTGGCAGATCCGTTGTTGGAGACGTATATCGCGTCGGGATGGCCGATGAAAAAATACGGCATGACCCTCACGCCGTGTTTTGCGGAATCAATTCCTTATCCCGACGGTTTCTTTGATGCCGTGATGTCTGTCAATGCGCTCGATCACGTGGACGATTTCGGAAAAGCCGCGGCGGAACTGCAACGCCTGATCAAACCGGGCGGTGGTATTTATCTGGAAGTCGAATATCACGAACCTCGCGATTGCGAACCTCAAAAGCTGACCGACGACGTTGTGCGTCAATCCTTCTTTAATTGCGACCTCAAGAAGATTGCCGATCGCGATAAGAAGGAAGTGTTCCGCGTTCTGGGCCGAACCGACAAGATCGTTGATAACGATCGCCTCGTCATCTGGCACGGAGTGAAGAAGGGTTAACGCCCTTATTTTCCTGGAAACAATTTCAATACGGCGCTGGCAGCACGATCGCTGGCGCCGGCTTTTCCCAAGGACTTCATTACGTTCGCCAACTTTGTTTGGATCTCTTCCCGTTGCTCCGGATCGTTGAGTAATTCCAATGCTTTGCCGGAGATGTTTTCCGCCGTGGCATCGTTTTGGATGAACTCCGGGAAAATCACTTCGTCCGCTAACAAATTAGGCATGGCGAGGTATTTTACCTGGATGATGCGTTTGCCAATCTGATAAGTGCTCCACGAGGTGCGATACATCGCGATCGTTGGCACTCCGTAAAAAGCGCATTCCAACGTTACCGTGCCGGTGGAGGCGATAGCTATCGTGGCACAAGCGAGAGCATTCGACAAATCGCCTACCTTAATCGTCAGGTCTGGAATAGTTTTTACTCCAAGTGATTCGGCCTGGGTGACGAGTCTTTCGTTCGGCAAAACCATTTCGAAAACTACTGTCGGTTGTTTCACGGCGATTTGCCTTGCCGCTTCGATGATCACGGGGAGATGTCGTTTAAGTTCTCCCGTGCGACTCCCGGGCAGCAGTAAAATTGATTCGCCTCGCGCATTTGCGGATGCCCGATCCCGATCGCAAATGGGATGTCCAACGAACTCGACTTTCAGATGGGGCGTTCGTTTCGCATACCAATCCTTTTCAAAAGGAAAGAGGCATAACAGGAGATCTAAATCCGGCGCCATCTTGTCGGCCCGACCCGGACGGGATGCCCAGACCTGCGGCGACACGTATTGGACAATCTTTGGCTTCCACTGATTTTTATTGGCGGGACTTCGGGTAAATTCACGAATGGCGCGGGTGAAACGACGGTTAAAGCCGTTAAAATCAACGCAGATAATCAGGTCAGGACGCCGGTCAATTGCGACTTGTTTGAGTTGTTCGAAAACTTTCTTGAACCACGAATATTTCTTAACCACTTCGATCAGGCCGATGACCGAATGGGCCGTCATGTCGATAATAACCTCCACACCTGCCTCAGCCATTTTGGGACCACCGACGCCGAATAACTCTATGTCGGTTCCGAGTCGTGTCTTCAACGCCTTCACCAGCCCTGCCGCGAGCATGTCACCGCTCGCTTCACCCGCGATTAACATAATACGTTGAGGACTCATGCCGCTACGAATTGATTCTTTGTGGCAGAACACGGGAGACGAGGTGTCTGAGTGTCAGCTGCGGAGCAGCGCAAGATAGTAGCCCACGACGTTAGTCGTGGGGAAATACCCCCCGAAAACAATCCAAGCCCCGGTAGGGGCAAAAGACAACTCACTCCCATAAATATCTTTCGTCGAATTGAATCTCATGTTTTCTGAGAAATGCCAGCAGTTCCTCTTGAAAAGACAGGCGACGATGATGTTCTTCCTGATTGGCGATATACCGTTCGACTTCCGGAATATTGGAATGACTGACGCTAAACGCGCCATACCCTACCTCATAACCCCACGACTGGCGCCGTGGGCTACTATCTTGCGCTGCTCCGCAGCTGCGAAGGGCGAGACGATCGATTGACATACGCATGAACCTTTCCGTTCATTTCTTCCCTGCTGCATTGATTTGCCTCGTAATCTCAAACGCCAAATCCAACGCCCGCTTTGCCGATTCGCCGCTGACCATGGGGGTCTGTTGCGCCTGCACGCATTCCACGAAATGTCTCAGTTCCAATTTCAACGGCTCGTCCTTTTCAATGGGCACAGGTTCGCGCACGATCTTTTTGCCGGCAAACTCGCTGACGATCGTCGAATCTTTCGCGCGCAATAATTTCTTCAGCAATGACGATTCCTCCTCGCCTTCGCGTGCGATGCGGTAGATGAATCCCTCCTGCGCCCGGTAATCGAGGGAAACATAACTGGTCATCGCGCCGCCGCTGAACACACGAATCTTGCGCATGCGTTCGGGGCTGATGCGGCTCGCGGTGAGATTGGCGATGCATCCGTTGGCGAAACGCAGGCGCGCATTCGCGATATCTTCCGAGGCACTCAGCACCGGAATCCCCACCGCGTCAACACTCACCACCGGCGACTTCACAAATGCCAGCACGACATCCAAATCATGAATCATCAGGTCGAGCACCACGCCAATGTCCGTGCTCCGGGCGGGATAAGGCGAAAGGCGGTGCGTTTCGATAAAGCGCGGTTCTGTCGCAACGGTTTCGAGATATTTGAAAACCGGGTTAAACCGTTCCACGTGCCCCACCTGGAGGACGAGTTGTTTTTGCTGCGACAGTTGAACCAATTCAGCCGCCTGTTCCGTCTTGTCGGTCATCGGTTTCTCGACGAGCAGGTGTTTGCCGAGACCAAGAAATTTTTTCGCGAGATCGTAATGGGTGACCGTTGGGGTCACGATGCTGAAGGCATCCGCAGCTTTGGCAATTTCATCGATGGTCGCAAAAGCCCGGACCGAATGTTTCTCGGCAATCTTTTTGGCGGTGTCCTGTGAGACATCATAAACCCCGACGAACTCCACCTTTTTCGCGGCGGCGAGTTCGGCATAAATGCGGGCATGCTCTTTTCCGAGCGATCCTGTTCCCAATACGGCCACTTTGAGGGACGACGACATGGCGACGTTATAAAGTTCAATGTTTCAGGTTCAAAGTTCAAAGTTTTGTCGCCTGTTCTAATTACCGGTCCAAAACTAACCCGCAAATGTGTCCGGAAACGTTTCCGGGTGTCGAAACGAAGCTGCGAGGGGTGCCGGAAATGTTTCCGGGTGTCAAAACGAAGCTGCGAGGGGTGCCGGAAACGTTTCCGGATGCAGGAACGAAGCTGCGAGGGGTGTCGGAAACGTTTCCGGGTGCAGGAACGAAG
>CBHTTJ010000178.1:0-12439 GCA_966095605.1 uncultured bacterium
TGGAAGTTTTGCCGCCGTTTGCACGCTGCAATTGACCTTAAAACTTCCGTGGTCGCCGATTTCAGAGCGACATCCACCCTTCACGGATCAAAAATCCCCGATTGCACGACGACAGACAGTGGCATTTTGAAGGAGGAGGACATAACGAGACATCCAAACCGCATAAAAAAACCTCACCCCGATAAAACGCCGAGGTGAGGGTTGAATTCGTGTCTTTCGTATTTTAGAAATTAGCGCCGCCCCGGAATGGAGCATCGCCGTAGCTGAAAATTGCTCCATCGCGTTTCACGATCCAATAACCACAGTTGGATGGACCACGGGCGATTCCAACGAACGGATTGGACGCGTCGTTCGCGCCGCCATTGTAGCAAACGCCCCCGTAGGCATAAATATTTCCGTTGTTGCGAACCTGGATGTACCCGCTGTCGCCGTAGGAAGTAATGCCCGTGATGCCGCTGCCGGCGTCGCTGCCGCCATAATAACTGGCGTTATAGGAATAGATCGCTCCATTCGCGCGCACGAGCCAATACCCGTTACCGCCACCAGAGTGATACGCCGGGGCCATCCCCACAACGTCCGTATAACCTTGACCGCCGAGAGAGCCGTAAAACGGAGCGTCGCCGAACGAGAAAATACCGCCATCCTTTGCGACGAGCCAGTAGCCGTTACCCGATTGTGTCACCGCCATGCCGACGATCGGTTGCGACAAAGGTTGTCCTCCCATGGATCCATAAAACCCGGCGTTGCCGAACGAGAAGATGCCCCCGTCACTGGCGACGAGCCAGTAGCCATCGCCCTGCGGACGCGCCGCCATGGCCACCACAGGTTTATTCAACGGTTGTCCGCCCATTGATCCATAAAAGGTCGCGTTGAACGAGAAGACACCGCCGTCGCTGGCCACAATCCAATAGCCCTGTCCATTGGACGTGCGCGCCATGCCGACACGATTGCCGGAATTGGCGCTCGTGATCAAATTCATGAAACGCGTCCAATCCCAGCTTGGGCCGGGGTCGGTATGCGTATTGCAACTCGGATTGATGCCAAGATTGGCGGAAGCGTAAGTGCGCCACGCCGCGTTTTGCCATTCACCATGGCCCACGACGTGATTACGGTCTTTGGCAATGCCCCACTTTTCCAGCATGTGTTTTTGCAGACCAGCTGACGCCTGGTACATCGTTTGGCTATACCAGGCCGGGTTGCTCGCAAAGCCTTCGTGTTCTGTCCCGGCGGAATATGTATTCCAACAACCCGCGTGCCACGCGTAATAAGCCTCCAGAACCATTTGGGTGATCTCGCCCGCCGGATGATCGGTGCCGGTATCCTGCAGACCGTTGATGCAGTAATGAACGCTGGCCTGCGTGTTACAATTTTTGAAATACGAAATCGTGCTGAGGTAGTAACCCTCCATGTCGTGGATCACGACGAATCTTTTTCCGTTACCGGAGGTATACCAATGTCCACTGCACGCGGGGTTCCAGATGGCGGGACCGTAATCACTGCTGCCAAACGCTGATACGACCAATCCGAAACTGGCAATAGCGGCTAAGGTTTTACTTAGGGTTTTCATTTTGGGTTTTTGTTTTGTGTGTCACGAAGGCAAGGCATGGACGTGCCGGGCACGTGCCTTTTCGTTTTGGGAACACCTGATCTATAACGGTTTGCTCCGGCAACGACAATCGGTGAAAGCCTTATCGAAAGACAACTGCGTTATTTGCGTGGAAGTTTATGCAAAGGCAGGCGGGGATGAATTTTCAAGCGCTCTGCTTCCTCTGGATACAATTCGAAAATATAGTGCTCCGCCCTCTCTTTAATTTCAGGATAAGGATCTGCGATCGATTGTTCGAGAATTGGGAAAAAAATTTCTTTTGGTGGCTGAATTACACTAAACGCGTTGAACGCCCAGAAACGTTGTCCGATATCGGCGTCTTTCATCATTTTTTCCAAAACGGTATACGACGGTTGGGCATCTGTACCCAGCAGATGGAATCCCGTTAACGCCATTTGATGTAGACGCAATGATTCATCCGGGCGGCTTGCCAGGCCAAATCGCCCAAGCCGGCGCGTCCATTGTCTCAGCCAAAGTTTTGGATGAGTATCACTTGCCTGAATCCATGCTTCGAGAAAAGGAAGTGATTGGTCTTTCATTGCCCTCAAGGCAACCTGGCACTCAGTCCATTCAGGCAGGTCGCTAAGATGTTTAACATCGGGACTCGTGGATTCAATCTGTTGTGCCCGAAGAATCCATTCGGCGAGAATCTTCCCCTGATACTGCGGCTGCCGGGGGTTCACTCCAAAAAAAATCAGGGCAGAAAGCGCAGCCACGACAGCAGCGATAATGATCCAGCGATTTTTCATTAACCGCCGTTGGTTACTTCGTGAAGAGACGGCATGACGCAAAGAAATTACCATTGCACCGGTTCGTGAACGAGCGAAAGAATGCCGAATTTTCCTTTATTCGATGGACCGTTCAGTAAAAAGGAAACGTGGGCAGAAGTTACCTCGAAGAGCCGGCCCTTTTCTAATCCCTGAAAGCAGTCGAACGCGGCAAGACCCAACAGGCAAGGCAGATGAGACCGAAAACCAATGGAATTGGGCCAAGACTCCAGAAGGAGAATCCCGCAGTATCCTCTCCCAGAGCTCCGGACGGAACCTGAGGGGCAATGTTATTCTCGGAAGTGAAGGTTTCGAAAAATCCGAAAAGGAGCAGGCTCACGCATCCCCAAAAAATCCATGATCGTTTCATATTTCCGCTCGCAGGTATGACTTACTCCGAAACTAGCGTTTCGGATGGTTTCAGTCATTCGGAGGAGGGCGTGATCGTTGTTAAGAAAATACCGTACCCGCGAACCGGACATCCCCTCCTTGTTGTGAAAAGAAAAAACCCCTTCCAGGCGCTTTGCCAGGAAGGGGTTTACGATTCCTAAAAATTATGGGTTCGTTTCGTCGGCCTGGAAGGTCACAGCACCAGACTGATTGGTGCCGAGGAAGTAACCATAAGCGATATTGTCCGGTTGCAAGACCACACCAGCGACGGTGATGGTTTTGGCCGCGCCTGTCGGCAGCAAGCTGATGCCGTTGGTGAAGTTACCCGTGATCTTGCCCAGCTTCGAATCAAATGCCACCGCAAGTTTGCCCAGTGCCGCATTGGTCGAGGCCTTCACGATGTTCGTGCCGCTCAGCAATACCACTTTGGCATCATTGCCGTAGCGCATCTGATGCGTTTGCGGCGAACTCGGCAAATTGCCGTCGGTGAAGCTCACGATACCGTTGGTCACATTGATTACGCGAACGCCGACGCCGTTGTTCACGTAGCTCTTAACCGTCAGCGGCATATCGAGCGAGAAGCCTGCGGGATAGTAATTGCTGTAAACGCCGAGCGCTCCGGCGATCACGTTTGTCGGCTCGGCCACTGTCTTGGTCCAGCGCAACGTGCCGGCACTTGGATTGGTCAGGTTGATCCAACCCAGATACATACCGAGGAACGGTGCATTGGTGTGGAACTGGAGGTTGTTCGTATAATTGACGTAACGAATCTGCTTCGTCGCATAAATCTGATTGAACATCGGCCAGCGTCCGTCCTTGCTGATGTAGCCAACTTGAGGGACCAGAGCAGTGCCGTCCGCCAATGAACCTACTGCGGTGACTTTCGCGTCAGCCGCCACGGTAATCGTCGCGTAACCATATCCACCCGGGGCGACGCTGGAGTCAGAAGCCTTCGGCAAGACCATCGTGTAGGTGCCCTGCGCCACATTGCTCGTCGCACCGATATAGACGGCGTGATCCGCGAGAATGCTTGCCACCTTACCGCTATTGGTATCGGTCAGAGTACCGACAATTTGGTTGGTGCCGCTGCTGCCAGCAGTGCCAAACAGGTTGGTAATCGACAACACCAGGTTAGGCTTGCCGAGTTTTGCACGAGAGAGAGTTAACGTTTGTGTTCCGTTCACCTTGAAGACACCGCTAATGGAAATTGGGTCGCCGTCCACGAACACTTTGCCACTGAATGTTTGGTTCGTTTTGACGTTCAGGTTAATTCCACCGGAGATGTCGAAGTCAACGTTTCCATTGGTAACGAGGCCGTAGTAGTAGCCTTGCGCTTCCATCCACGGGTTGTGAATGAAGTTGGCGACAAGATTTAGATTTGTCTGCATCACGAAGTTGTACTTCGCGGTTTCGACGTAGTTCGTGGTCGCGCTTCCCGTGACCCAGACGGACCAGTTGGAGAAGATCTGGTTATGACCGGCAATTGCGTTCAAGCTGTAGGGACCGCGATTCACGTAAAGGCTTGCTCCATTGGTCGGAGTGTCATTTGGAGGAACAACCAACGCCGCCACTTTGACGCCGCGGTAATCGGGTTTCCACGCGGAATCACTTCCTTCCCCTGCCCTCGTATCGTGTTCGTCGATGCTGACGGAGAGCGGAGAAGCAACGTGGAAGAAGAAGACAGCTTTCGTAACCTTCGAGGTGTTGCCAGTCCAATCCGCCGAGTAGGTTTCCAACGTATTCGTGCCGACCGCCGCAAACAATTGGTTCGTCCAGAATGCCTGCAAACCCGCGGCATCTTTCGGAGCGAAAACTGCAACTGGCGTCCACGCACTGCCGTTCAGACGATAGAAAACGTTCGTCACACGAGCAGTATCCGCGGCGGCGCCACAAGCCACGATGCTGCCCGTCGGATTGGTCGAGCTTAAGAGAATGCTGTTGTTGGCTGGTCGAACGATCGACACCGTCGGAGCATTCGTGTCTGGCAGAACCGTCAGCAACAAGCCGCTGCTCACCAATCCGCCAGCCGCGTTGGTGATGCCAACCGTATACGTTCCAGCATCGCTGAACTGAGTCGTATTGATGAACAACGCGGACGACGTTGCGCCCGCGATATTATTTCCATTCAAACGCCATTGATAAGTGGCGGCAATTCCAACGGCCTTCACCGTCAAAGCAACGCGAGTTCCTTGTTGCACTGTGCTCTTGGGAGCCACAATCGGCTGCGCGGTGATCTTCACGTTGTCAACGACGCGGAACATTCCCACGTTCGTAGTCACATTGTAGTTCGCCAGTTTGGAGAACGAATCAGCGATATTACTGACGATGATGCTGTAATTCGCAATCGTCGCCAATTTCGCGCGCGCCGGATTAAGGCGACAGGTGACGTCACCAGGAACGAAGTCACTGTTCTGAACGCCTGTCAAAGTAACAGTCAAAGCAGGCGTGTTGGTTCCTGCGCCGACACCTTTATCTTCAGGAGAAATCACCAACGACGCTTTCGTGATCGTCAGAGTTCCCGACGTGGCGTTCACAACATAATTGCTCAATGCTCCACTGCCATGGTCATCCAGAACAGGGATAATATCGTAATCACCCACCTGACTGGAGGCGTTTGCCACAGTGGTGTAACTCACAGTGATCCCGTCGGCAATGGCGGCACCGCTGAAATTACCCGTGAACTCCGGGTTCGCCGAACCATAGACTTTGTTGGTGCTGTTCGCAGTGACGGTAATCACACCACCAGCCACTGTTAACGTTCCATCATGAACGACTACGAAGTAGTTGCTCAAAACGCCACTGCCATTATCACTTAAAGTCGCAGTGATCGGATAGGTTCCAATGGCGCTGTTTTCCACAGCGACTGTGCTATACAAGGCCGTAATGTTTTCGTTGTTCTGAATACCATTGATCGTTCCAGTGAACGTTGGGTTGCTGGCACCGTAACCTCTCGAAGTGCTGTCCACATCCACCACCAACGAAGCGTTTGTAATCGTCAGCGTACCATTAGTGGTGATGAGGTAGTTATCCAACATCGCTGCATCGGCGACATCCAAATTGTTCGTCGCGAAAAGATCGGCATGAATTGCATATACGCCGACAGGAGAGTTTGTCGTCGCGCTGGAGCTGAAGGTCGCGGTGATGTTTTCATTGTTTTGAACACCCACCACGTTGCCGGTGAACGCAGGGTTCACCGAACCATAACCGCGTGAAATATCATTCGCGAGAAGGGCAAGAGGCGCCTTGGTAACGGTGAAAGTTCCGCTGGTTTCAACGATGTAGTTCGTCAGCTTGCCATTCGGGTCATCAAACGTCGGCACGATCGGGTATGTTCCGACTGGGCTGTTCGTTGTGGCAGTGCTGGCAAAGGTCGCCGTGATGCTGTCGGCGTTTGCTGAAACTGTTCCTGTGAAAACAGGATTGGTCGCGCCGTAGACTCGGCTGGCGTCATCAGCAGCCGCGGTCAAGGTCAACTTGCTGACGGTCAAAGTACCACTCACATAACTGATGATGTAGTTCGTGGAGCTTTGTCCAGAGACCGAGATTGCATACTCACCAACCGGGCTGCTTTCAGTCGCAGAGGTATTGAAGGACAATGTTCCGCTGAGCACGTTGGAATCATCACCGTTCACGAATCCAGAGTAGGTCGCCGTGAATTGTGGATTTGCTTGTCCATAAGGACGCGTCGCGTCATTCGCGGTAATCGTCAGGGAAGCCGGGGTAACGGAAAGCGTTCCATTCACAAACGCAAAGTCGTAATTGACTGCGCTCAAAGTTCCAGCAGATGGAACAATCGCATAGTTACCGACACCGTTCACTGCAGGGGAAACAGCGAAGGAAGGCGAACCGCTGATCACGTTGGTGGAATCCGAATTTTGGAAACCGCTGTAATCGACGGTGAAGGTCGGATTCGCGGCACCGTAAACTTTCGTGTCGTCGTTAGCAGTCACTGTTAACGTCGCTTTGCTAATAATCAACGTTCCGTTGGTGGAGAAGACATTGTAATTAGTAAGCTTCACACCTGGATCGTTGAGAACTGGCGTAATGTCATAGGTCCCAACACCCGTGCCGGCAGTCGCGCTGGATTGATACGTAGCGGTAATGTCATCTGCATTACGAACACCATTCAACGTCCCCGTGAAAACAGGATTGGTGCTGCCATAAATTTTGCCCGCATCGTTCGCCACAACGGAGAGAACCGCAGGAGTAATCGTCAACGTGCCATCAACGTAGCTCACGGAATAGTTAGCAGCGGTCTGACCAGAGGCCGTAATTGGATAATTGCCAACGGAGCTATTCGTAGTTGCCGTCGTTGAGGCGAGCAGCGTCCCGGACAAAACGTTGGTATCGTCGCCATTCACAAAACCCGAGTAAGTCACCGTGAATTCAGGATTCGCATCACCGTAAACACGACTCGCATTGTCAGCCGTTCCAACCAGGGCCGCAGGTTGAACAGTCAAAGTCCCGTTCACGAAGGAGAAGTCATAGTTCGCTGCACTCAAAGTCCCGATCGCAACCACGATAGGATAACTTCCAACTGCGGCGTTCGTTGCAGCCGATGTGATTTCCGGGCTGCCACTCAGCACGTCGTTTGTCTCTCCATTGACGAAACCACTGTAATTAACAGTGAGACCTACGTTCGCACCACCATAGGTGCGGCTCTGGTCGTTTGCAGTGACCGTCAGCGTTGCTTTAGCAATCGTCAAAATACCGTTCGTTGTCGAAACCGTGTAATTCGTCAGCTTCGAACCTGAATCGTGAAGCACAGGAACGATGTCGTAGGAGCCGACCGGAGACGCAGCGGTAACGTTCGTTGTTTCAAATGTGGCGGTGATGTCATCGCCGTTTTGCACACCATTCAATGTTCCAGTGAAGACCGTGTTTGTGGAACCGTAGATGTTCGTCGCACTATCCGCGACCGCAACCAGCGCAAATGGCGTTACCGACAAATTACCATCGACGAAGGTGATCGAGTAGTTCGTTGCAGTGACACCAGAAATGCTGATGGAATAAGTACCCACCGGGCTATTGGTATCTGCGGACGTCACTCCAACCAAAGTGCCGGAAACAACACTTTCATCATCGCCATTCACGAAACCGGAGTAGGCGGCGGTGAAGGTCGGATTCGCCTGCCCGTAAGCACGGCTCTTGTTTTCAGCCGTCGCCGTCAGGGAAGCAGGATTAACAGTCAATGAACCATTGGTGAAGCTGAAGACATAATTTTCGGCAGCCAAACTTCCAGCTGCAATGGTGATTGGATAAACACCAATGCCCACGTTCGTTCCCGCGGTGCTCAACGAAGGAGAACCACTGAGAATCGCTTCCGAATCGCTATTCACGAATCCAGAAACGGTGTAGGTCAAGGTCGGATTGCCCTGACCATACAAACGCGACTTATCAACAGCCGCGACGCCGAGTGTCGCCGGAGCGACGTTGAAAGAATAATCGTTCGTCGTTGCATTGTAGATCGCGTCGCCAGCCTGAACACCGCGAATAACCACTTCTCCTGCTCCGAGGATCGTAACGAGGTCACCGTTGTTGGTTGCAGGACCAGAAAGGATGCTATAGCTCACCGGCAATGCACTCGAAGCAGTCGCGCTTACGTTGAACGGCTCGTCGCCATAAACCTTATTCGTGATGGCGTCGAAAGTGATCGTCTGATCAGCGCCGAGGACGTTGAATGCATCGCTCTGCACACTGGAGAAGCCAGCGCTGCTTGCCGTCAACTGGTTACCCGAGCTGACAACATCGATCTGAATGTTCGTGAACGCAGCGACACCATTACCGGCGAGGGCGCCAAGATCCACATTGGTTGTCCCCACCAAAGGATGAATGTTTCCGGAAAGCTCAATCACCTGGCTGTCTGCCAGACCGACGGCTGAATCATTGCCATATTGATCTTTCGTCTTAACAACGGGCTGAACTCCAAATGGCAAACCAGCCGATGCGTTACCAGGTTGGATTGTAAAAGCGAGTTGCGAGGCCGCCGCAGGACCGACGTTAATGTTTGCAGAGGTCGCGCCAGTCAATCCACTCGCGGCGAAATCCAGGTTGATTGTCGTCGCCACGGTATGAGCAAGGTCAACAAAGGTCACGATACCCGCCTGGGCGGTTGCATTGGTGGTTCCCTGAAGAATACCCGCACCGAGATTGCGAGAGGCGTAAACGACCGTTGAACTATCTGTATCTACCAGGTTACCGAATGCATCTTCAACGCGCAGGACCGGCTGTTGCGCAAAAGCAACACCAGCAGTCGCCGAGGAGGAAGGTTCCGTCTGGACAGTCAACTTGCTTGCCGTTGAAGGCTGCACCGCAAATGTGCTGCTCAAGCCATCCGCCAAACCACTCGCACTCGCAGTCAATTGTTTGCCGCTGCCAGCAATATCCACTTCGAGATCGGTAAAGGTGACCGAACCATTTCCAACCGCCGAGCCAATGTCAGCCGTCGCGGTTCCGAGCAACGTTCCGCTGCCGGAGGTGAGTGAAACCGTCACGGTCTTGCTGGCACCCAAACCAACACTCGAGTTATTTCCAAAAGCGTCCTTCGTGATAACAACAGGTTGAACGGGGAACGCCGCGCCCGCCGTTGAAAGTCCGGGGCTGGTGGTGAAAGCCAACGAAGCCGCAGCCGCGGGACTCACCGCGACAGAATCGGAAGTTGCGCCGGTCAACGAAACACTGGCGAATGACAACGAGATTGTTTCGGCAACTTGATAGTTCAGACCACTGAAGGTCACAATGCCATTGACAGCCGTCGCCGTCGTCGTCCCTTGCAATGAAGCAGAACCACCGACAGCGCTGACAGTGACCTGCGTGGAATTATCATTCGTCACCGTATTACCATATTGATCTTCGATACGAATGACTGGTTGCGTGGCAAAAGCCGATCCGGCAGTTGCCGTTGTGGACGGCTGGGTCTGGATGGCCAATGCAGCCGCAGCCGCTGGAGCAACGTTGAACGAGGAACTCGTCCCTGCGGTGAAACCGGAAGCGTTGGCGCTCAAAAGTTTCGTCCCAGCGCTGTTCAACTGCAAACCACTGTACGTCACCGAGCCATTTCCAGCTGCAGTGCCGATATCGAGGGTTTGCGTTCCCAGCAAAGTGCCGGTGCTGTTCGTCAAACTGACGGTCACATCCAATTGCGATGCAAGACCAACTGTTGAGTCGTTACCGAAGGCGTCTTGAGTCTTCACACTGGGTTGAACCCCGAATGGCGATCCGGCCACGGCCGAATTAGGGCTGGTCGAAAAGGTCAACGCGCTGGCGGTTGCAGGACTGACCGCAATGGTGCCAGAGGTAATGTTCGTTCCCGGACCAGCGGTGAACGTGATCGAGATATTGGTAGCAACGTTGTGGGCAAGATTATTATAGGTCACCACACCATCGGCGGCTGTTTTCGTAACTGTACCTTGGAGTGTTCCAGCGCCAATGCCAGTAGTCCTCGCCGCCGTTACTGAAGTCGAATTATCCGCCACACCGCCCGCAGCCAGGCTACGAGTGGTTCCGAATTGATCTTTCACGAGCAGCACCGGTTGTTGCGCGAACGCAGTGCCCGCTGTTGCTGTGGATGAAGGCGTCGTCTGGAAAACAAATTGCTTCGGCGCACCGGCAACTTGCTTCAAGGTACCGAAAACACTGTTGGTTGTTCCCAAAATCACGGACGTTCCGCCCGACGAGCCGGTAGGACGCACGATGGTTGAGGTGATCAAATTGGTTCCATTCAGCGGTTTGACCTGAATCCCGGAAATCGTCAGCGTGTCGGTTTTGTTCACGCCAGAAACCGTGAGCGTCACCGTGATGGCATTGCTGGTGGCCACAGCGGAAACGGCGCCGCCGTTGCGTCCATTCTGGAAGCTGGCGGTGAGCGCGTTATTATTAAATCTCCAACCTGCCGGCACTGGAAGGATCAGCGTTGTGCTGGTCTGAGTGGCGAAGTCGGTATCAGCCCCCTCCGCAATCACAACGTTGCCCAGAGCAGTGAAACTGCCACCCCCCGAGGCATTTTCCGCCGTGTCCGCCGTTACCGTAATCGATGGAGCCGTAATCGTAACTGTCGCAAACGCCGAAACGGCACAAAGCGATGCCGCAACCAAACCAATCAGTGTTTTTTTCATATCTACGAACTAATCAAGATTTGTAGGAGGTTTTTCCCTATACCTTATAGGACAAGTCCCTACACAAGGGGCGGATTTAACCACTACCCCCCATTAATGTCTATACAAGACTGGTTTTTTTTGACTCCCTGAAAAACGGCATTCGCCGACCGAGGAAACCCGTTTTTCCCCTTACTTTTCTCCCCAAAACGTTCGCTGGAATAAGAAAAAGAGCCACCCGGTATCCCGGGTGGCTCTGACCTTTGATGTTAAGGAGACGACGTTTAGTGTGTAGTAATTGTAAACGCTTCCGAAACTGCGCTTTCACCTCCGTTATTCACGGCGGAGATCACAATATCGACCATTGAGTTCGCGGGCAGGTTCTCGAGGGTGAAATCGAGGTCTGCCGGTGAACCCACCGTTTCGTAGTCCGTCGCCGAACCGTGGATCTTCATCCAGACGCGGTAATACTCCGCGCGGGCCGCCGCACTCCATTTGATGGACGCCGCAGTTGGTCCGATGAGAATCACCGAGAGGTTCGTCGGCACCTCTGGAGTTTCCGTGGCACCGGGCAGATTGAACCCGAATGCTTTCCAGCGTGGATCCAGTGGATCGAGTTGATTGCTCAATTCACCGAACAATCCCCGCAGCGCCTTACGAACCGCCTCGAGTTTTTCGTCTCGAACAGTCTTAAGATTCTCCACAATCGTTTCCTGGTCGTTCACTGCCTTGCGAGCCGCCTTCAGAGCGTCCAGCACCACCTGGGCGTGAGCCGCAGTGATATTCTTTGACGCAATTTCGAGCGTTGGATTGGCCGTGAAGAATGCGACCATGCGCTCGAGCAGGAAGATCAGCTCGTTCACATTCGTCGGCAGTCTTAACGAATCGATGAATCCGACGACCGTCCAGGCCTCCGAAAATTCCACGCCAAAATCCGGCTTTAGAATATCCCGGGCCAGCATCGCAAAAGCGCGAGCGTCCGTCACTGCGGCATCCAACGACTCACGAAGTCCGCGCAAGGTTTGCTTGCCCGTTTCGTAAGCGGCCAGGGCCGTCATCGCCGCTGTGTGGATGGCTACCAACACTAACAGCGGATAGTGGAGGAGGTTAAGCGTTGAACCATGTGTCGTTGCGCCCTCAATCGCCAACGCGATTGCGATGAGGAGACCCAGCATTGATGTTGCTAATGTATTTTTCATTTTGTTTTTACCTTTCTTTGTTTTCTACTCGGGCCGAAGAAGTCGCTGTTTATGTGGATCGGATCAAAACCCCATCACACGATGTGAGTTCCCAAACCACCCGCGATTATCTCTTCGCCATTCAAACCGTATGATTTGAACTCCCTCATCATGCCAAGGGAGGGTGGGTCAACTACGGACCTACCCCAAAAAAAGATGGAAAATATTTTTTACCCGCAAATTGCTGTTAAACAGCCGTTTAGGAAGCCGCTGACCTCCCGGAAGGAAAAAATGTTTTCATGGGCCACTGATTTTCGCCCTCAACCAACCCCGGACTTGTTTTGGAGGGTGCTTTTTGTGAAAACGGCTTTTCGGAAGGAAAAATGAACTCAGAAAAAGGCTTTT
>CBHTTJ010000179.1:0-12412 GCA_966095605.1 uncultured bacterium
CTACCGTCATTGAGTTGAAAAAAAGCGACGCCTTTCAAAAGGCATTGGCGGAAGTTCGTGCCGAAATCGAATCCGTGAAGGACCTCGCGTCCAATAAAGCCGCGAAATAGACTTTTCGGCGTCTTTTTCTGAACAAACGGGGTCATCCGTGGCCCCTTTTTGGTCCACGCTTACCCAAAGGGGTTGACGCATCGAGTTCGAAGCCCGTTGCGCCCGAATTTCTGGTGGCACAGCCTCTGCTAACGCTATTTTCGCTGCTTTGGGTCGATTTTTGCTTAAGACGCTCACGTTTAACGTTTTGGGAAGTCATTCGGACTTTCAAAAAAGTCGGAAAAGATTTCTGGAAGAAATTCCGAGACTTAAATTGTCCGGAAAACGTTTTTAGAGCGTCTCGGGAAAGTAAAAATGTCCGGAAAACATTTTTTCCATGCTTCTGGAATCTGGAAAAGTTCGGAAAAAGTTTTTTCCATGTTTTCGGAGAATTGAAACGGTCGGAAAACGCATTGGAAGGTCATCCGAACTTTCAAAAAGTCCGGAAAATATTTTTGGAGAGTTTCGGGACTTTCGGGAAGGGTGGAAAAAATGATTTCCCGGAATTCTGACTCCGCGAAAACGTTCCAGAAACGTTTTCCGCCCAATCTGACTTTCAAATTTTCTTCCAGAAATCTTTTCCGACGTTTCTGAGAGTCCGAAAACATTCTTATTTTCGACGGGGAAAAGCCGGAGAATGAAAAAATAGCCCGCGTTGGTTTTTCGGAAGGGGGCTTAACCCGATCAGGGCTCAAAAATGGTAAACTGGCGCCCAGGAGTCAGAAAACTTCAATTGCTTCCAATAAAGCTATTTCCATTTTCCGAAGCTGGGGTATTTTGCGCCGAATGAATTTGTTGCCTTTTGAAAATCTTCCGGCTCACAAACCTCGTCATTTTGTTCCTGCCCAGATTGACCTCGGTGACTGGAACCAGATTGCGCCGCTCTTCGAAAAACTCGAGAAGCGGGCAGGGGAATGCAAGACCCTGGACGAATTCGAACAATGGATTCTCGATGGCGGCGAACTTTCGGCCGCGCTGGATGAGGAAAGTTCCAAGCGTTACATCGCCATGACGTGTCATACCGATAACGCCGACGCCGAGAAGAGCTATCTCCACTTTGTCGAAAAAATTGAACCGGAACTCAAGCCGCGGCAGTTCACCTTGTCACAGCTCTACGTCAACCATCCGTTGCGGGCAGCCTTGCTGAAGGAAAAGTCGAAGCGCTACGAAGTTTTTGACCGGAATACCAAATTATATATCGAACTGTTCCGTCCGGAAAACGTGCCCCTGGAAACAGAAGAGGCAAAACTCGGACAACAATACCAAAAGCTCAGCGGTTCGTTGACCGTTCAATTTCGTGGCGAAGAAAAAACGTTGGTGCAGATGGGCCGTTATTTGGAAGAGCCTGATCGTGCGCTACGTCAGGAAGCGTGGGAACTGGTTGCGAAACGTCGGTTGCAGGAAAAAGAGAAGTTCGAAGAAAACTTTGAGCAGATGCTCAAGATTCGCGAACAGATTGCGCGCAATGCCGGGTTCAAGAACTACCTCGAATATGCATTTCGTGCGCGTGGCCGCTTTGATTACACACCGGAAGATTGCGTAAAATTCCATGACGCCATCGAAAAAGAGATCATGCCGGTGTTGCGCAAGCTTCAGGCTGAGCGGAAACAACAATTAAAGCTGGAAAAGTTGCGTCCCTGGGACTTGTCCGTGGATCCGTTGAATCGAGATGCCCTGCGTCCGTTTGAAAAAGTCGACCAGATGGTCGGAGCGACGCAAAAGATTTTCAATCAACTCGACCGTGATCTGGCGGAAGGATTTCAGACGATGCAGAACCTTCGTTTGCTCGATCTCGACAATCGCAAAGGGAAAGCGCCGGGTGGTTATCAATCGACACTGAACGAAGCGCGACTGCCGTTTATTTTCATGAACGCGGTGGGGATTCAGCGCGATGTGGAAACGATCCTGCATGAAGCCGGGCATGCGTTTCATGCGCTGGCGACTCGCAGCGAGGACATTTATTCCTATCGTCACGCCCCAATTGAATTTTGCGAAGTAGCGTCGATGAGCATGGAACTGCTCGGGAACGAATTCATCGAAAACTTCTACAATGCCGGCGACGCCAAACGTGCGCGTCACGATCATCTCGAAGGGATTATCGAAATCTTTCCGTGGATCGCGACGGTGGATGCGTTTCAACATTGGATTTATTCCCATCCCGGCCACACCCGCGAAGAACGTCGCAACGCCTGGCTCTCCCTCATGGACCGTTTTGGTGGCGATGTGGATTGGAGCGGTTACGAAGATGTTCGCGCCAATCTCTGGCATCGTCAGCTCCATATTTTCCTGCATCCGTTTTACTACGTGGAATATGGCATCGCCCAGCTTGGGGCATTGCAGGTGTGGGCTAATTCCAAGAAGGATAAACAAGGCGCTTTGAACGCGTACAAAAAATCCCTCGCCCTCGGCGGTGGACGGCCATTGCCGGAATTGTTTACGGCCGCTGGCTGCAAATTCGATTTCAGCCAGAAGACGGTCCAACCGCTGGTAAAACTGGTGGAAACGGAATTGGCGAAATTGAAGTAGCGGTCCGTTCTGGTTAAAGCGTAATTGACAGGAGTGGTGGGCCTCAGTTTCATCTCCCGCATGAAAAAGGTCTTATCACTCCTCATCCTCTTATCTTGTCTCAACGGCTTTTCAGCCATTATTGAATATTCATCCTCCGCGCGTGAAACGATGAAAGGCGGCGGCTATGAACGCCTCTTCACCTACACGGGACTGATGATCTACGACACCGAAAGTGGGGAAATTACGTTCATGCATTGGAACGCGAACAAAATTTACACTGTGAGCACGAGTTCCTCTTACCACAAAGTGGATTTGGCAGGAGCCAATGGGCGGTCGTTTACGGTATTAGCTGCATCAGGTTCGCAAATCGATGAGTACGGCAATTATTATCTGTTTAACAATCTCATGCAGGGATTAAATCGCAGCCTGACCATTGCAACCGGCGCCACCTTTTCGTTTCCTTCCGTTCTTACCGGGAACAACAATCGCTCCATTCAGCCGGATAATGATGGCAACGAACGTTTCTATGTGTGGACGGAGACTTTCAATTTCGCCAAAGCAACGGTTGCTGATAACAATGCGGGCTTGACCGCTGCTGATGTCGTCGCCCGGGTGAGCGCAAACCTGGAAGCCAAGGGATTTGTCCGGCACTGATTCCTACGACGCGCGTTGGAGTGCCGCGGCTTCGCGGATTCTCTGGAGAATGACTTCGGCCATGGCCGGTTCGCTCCCGACGCTTGCCGCGCACCAGACGCGCCTGGATTGTTTTTCCGTTGGATTTCTCCAGGTCGGTTGACCGAGTTTTAACCGTTCCTGCACGATACGGCTGGCTTCGCCCAGCATGACCGGAATGTCTTCGATGGTGTGCATGCCATCGCTGACGAAAAACGGAACGAGAATAATATTTTTCGTCTGGGCCAACTTATAACAATCGGCGATGCGCGGTTCCTCTTCAATAAACAGGGGGAAAACATTTGCGTAAACCTGGCGCGCACGAATGAGTTCAACCTGTCTTTCAATCGTACGCCGTGAGTTTTCGTTTTGTTCCGTCCCGTGTCCGGCAATGAATAAGGTGGTTTCTTTTTCCTTCGGTTCGCGAGGGAAGGGGAACGATTGAGCAACTCCCTTGGCCCGGGCGAGCAGCACGTCGGTCATGCTCTCATGCGTCCCGATAGGACCGCAGTAAAAAATGGATTGAGAACCTTGCTGTCGGCGCAGCGGAAGATCCCCGGAATTGAGGATGGCGTCGCCGGGAATCAGGCCGAGTTCCCGAGGAATTGCCTGCAGGGTGAAATAGCCTTCACTGATAAAAAGAGGGACGATGAAAATTCGGTTTGCGAGGATGGAAGGCACGACTTCTCGAATGAAAGGCGCTTCTTTCCAGAATGCTTCATGGACGGAAGTGAAAAGCTTACGGCGACGCAGTTCTGCGGCGTGCTGATACACCGGTTCTTTCGACCGGGGATTGGTCGTCGAACCGTGACCGATAATAACGAGGGCGGCGTCGGAAAAGTTCTCCTGCACGTCCTTAATAAAATCATTTCGAGGCCTTGGCACAAAGAAAAACCGGAAAAACTCCTTGCGCGCGCTGAAAGGCGGCAAATATCCTGAATGACGTTTCCTACGAAATCGTCATGCATAGCCATACTATGAAGCATTCTCTGCGCTTGTTCCTGTTTGCGTTGATTTTGATTCCTGCCGTTGTGCGGGCAGAAGTTCCTGAATGGATCTGGCACAAAAATGGTGGCCAATCTCCCGCGGCGGATGAGGTTCGTTTTTTCCTCAAAACTTTTGGGGTCGAAGGGAAGCCTCGTAACGCCATTTTGGGTGTGGCCGCTGATGATGAAGCGTCTGTTTGGGTAAACGGCAAACGCGAGATGACGGTGACGGGTTGGAAGAGCGCCACCTATGCCGACATAACTAAAAAGCTGGTGCCGGGTAAAAATGTTATCGCCATTCAAGCCAGGAACGTAACCGGAGAGGCTGGGGTTTTGGTGTATCTCGAAATGGGAACTGGCCGAAGTAAGAAAACGCTGTTGAGAAGCGATACGAGCTGGGCTGCTGCCGTCGAAAAAGTAAACGGCTGGGAAAAGCCGGGCTTTGTTCCCGACCAGAATTGGACGCCTGCTGTCAGTCGCGGCAAACTCGGTGACAAACCGTGGGGCGATGTTTTGACTTCGCCACAGGCAACACGCGCGGAAGATCTTTCTATTCTCCCGGGATTCAAGGTGGAGTTGTTGCGGTCGGCTCAAATCGGTGAAGGTTCGTGGATTTGCATGACCGTCGATAATGCCGGTCGTTTAATTATTTCCCCGCAACAGGATGACCTCCCGCTCTATCGAGTCACGCTATCGAAAGGTAAAGTGGATCGCATTGAACCGGTTGCGTCCGGAGTACATCAGGCCATGGGACTGTTGTGGGCTAATCGCAGTTTATACGTGAACGGTCATGGTCCGCAGGGGACCGGGCTTTATCGCCTGATTGATGCGAATCACAACGATCTCTTTGAAACCAACGAAGTTCATTTCCTGAAGAAAATTCCCGGCGAAGGGGAGCATGGTTATCACGGTCTTGCCGAAGGGCCGGATCACAAGATTTACATGATGAACGGGAACCATACGAAAGTGGTGGACGGAGTCGAAAAAGATTCTCCTCATCAACATTACGAAGAAGATTTCATGAACACGCGCCAATGGGATGCGAATGGACATGCGGTCGGAATCATGGCTCCTGGTGGGTACGTTGTACGGACCGATAAAGACGGCAAGGAATGGGAATTGATGTTGGCTGGTTTCCGGAATGCGTATGACCTCGATTTCTCTCCCGATGGTGAATTGTTTACTTACGACAGCGACATGGAATGGGATTGGGGGCTGCCATGGTATCGCCCCACGCGTATTAATCATTGCGTGACTGGAGCGGAGTTCGGATGGCGTTCCGGCAGTGCGGTGTGGCCGGAATATTTCCCGGATAGTTTGCCTGCGACGTTGAATCTTTCTCTCGGTTCGCCGACCGGGACGAAATTCGGGACGAAGAGCAATTTCCCGGAAAAATATCAGCGCGCTTTCTATGCTTTGGATTGGTCCTACGGCCGCGTCTGGGCAATTCATCTGAAACCGCAGGGAGCCAGTTACACGGCTTCCTCTGAGGTGTTGGTCAAAGGCAAACCCTTGAACGTTTCCGACGTTGAATTCGGAAAGGACGGCGCTATGTATTTTATTACGGGTGGACGCGGGACACAGTCAGGTCTCTACCGTGTGACCTACGTTGGTGGAAAGATTCGCGAGGAAAAGACGAAGGAAGATCGCGCGACGGAAAAACTGGCGAAACAGGCCCGCGAAATCCGACATAAGCTGGAAGCATTTCACGGCAAGAAAGATCCCAAAGCGGTTGCGGTGGCCTGGCCCTATCTACAGAATGAAGATCGTTTCCTCCGTTTCGCTGCCCGCATTGCTATTGAGTCGCAAGATGTCGGTTCCTGGAAAGATCGTGCTTTGGCCGAAGCGAATCCTGAAGCCGGCCTGACCGCCCTGCTTGCTCTGGCCCGAGTCGGTGGGAAAGAAACACAACGCGATTTGCTCATGGCCCTGAAAAAGTTCCCTTTTGATTCCCTCAATCAGGCGCAAAAACTTGAAAAATTGCGGGTCATCGAATTGAGCTTTATCCGCCAGGGCAAACCGGATGCCGATCTGGTGAAGCTTGCGACGGAGAAACTGGATCGCTTGTATCCATCAGAGAACGAATTCATGAATCGGGAGCTCTGCAACCTGCTGGTATTTCTCGAGGCACCGAGTGTAATCGAAAAAAGCCTCGCGTTGCTCGACAAGGCCAAAACGCAGGAGGAGCAGATCACCTATATCTTCGCGTTGCGCAATTTGAAGCACGGTTGGACCATTGAACAACGGAAACACTACTTCAGTTGGTTTAAGTCCGCGCAAGAGAAAGGGGCAAATTCCGAGAGCGAATTGCCGGTACATGCCAACAGGAACCATCCAAAGGAATTGGTGCAGTGGTTTAAAGAAGCCGGCATTGATTACAACGACGGCGCGAGCTTCTCCAAGTATCTTGTAAACATTCGCAAAGATGCTGTGGCGAATTTAACCGACGATGAACGGGGCGAATTGGCTTCTTTCATTACGGAAACCAATGCAGCTCCGGTGGCGCAGGCGGTGAAGCGATCCTTTGTGAAGGAGTGGAAACTGGCTGATTTGAACAGCGCGCTTAATGCTGTGACTGAAGGACGCAATTATGAAAAGGGGAAAGCTGCTTTTCGGGACGCGCAATGCATTGCTTGCCATCGCTTCGGCAATGAAGGCGGGGCGGTTGGTCCGGATTTGACTTCGGTATCGAGCCGGTTTACCGCGCATGATATTTTGGAATCCATTATCGAGCCATCCAAAGTCGTTTCCGAACAGTTCCAAAACATCGTGTTGGTGAAGAAAGATGGTGACGACGTCAGTGGACGAATCCTGGATGAAACGGATAACAAGATCGTGGTGCAGCCTAATCCCCTGGCTCCCGAAACAAAAGTTGAGGTGCGGAAATCAGATGTAGCTGATCGCCACGTATCCAGGCTTTCGCCGATGCCGGAAGGATTGCTCAACTCTTTTTCAAAAGACGAAATTCTCGACCTTCTGGCTTATGTCCGCTCGGCGGGACGAAAGAGCGACAGCGCCTTTAAAAAGTAATCAGGTGCGAACGGTGTAAACGGGGCGGATCGTGCGTCTTGCTGGCGATCGTCTCGGCGGAGGGGTTGGTTTTTCAGCTCCTTCCGGAGGCCACAGACCTTTACGTGCCAATCGACGCCACATTTCGATTCGCGATGTCAGCGCGAGAAGTATCATCCAAAGAATCATGTTCCGCGGTTGTGTTAAACAACGCTCGAGCATGCTTTGGAGATAATTCATCCCGCAGCCCAGCAACGTTCCGAAACTGACGCATCCGAGAAGGCTATGTCGAAAGGTCCAGGCTCCTCGAATATTCCAGAATAGAAAAACCGCAATGAACAGCATGTAGCTCGCGTAGCCCTGATAACCAGTTTCAGCGAGAAGCAGGTAATAGTGGCTTTCAGAAATTCCTTTGGGACCTTTGATAACCGTTCCGTTGTGGTCCCGCTGCCATTTGTCAATGTGATCGCCGTAATGCCAGGGTGGATTAATTACGAGTGCATAATTGTTCCAGCCAACTCCCAGCGGATGGTCCGCCAGCATTTTACGGGAAGCGATGTTCAGCAGATCGCGTGTGGCATTGCTGTCGACGTTAAATTTGTCATTGAACCGCGCGATGATCGTGCCGAGGGTCATTGCCAGTCCCAACATTCCTATCAATCCGAGAACGCCGATAACGCAGACCCTTCGTATCGTGATTCTATCAACCAGGCTCAACAGCATTACGATGACAGTGCCGGCCCCAAAGATGACCAGCCCTCCACGGGAAAGCGTCGATTCGACCACCACAGCACTCGTCAGGAAGCCCCAGAGATAAAAATTCGATGATTTGTACTTGGGCCCTGATCCCGCAGCGAGCAGCACGAGTCCGATCATCGTCCCAAACATGCACAAGGAATTCTGATGCTCGAACGTCCCCCACACCTGGTAGATGTGATCGACATATTTCATTTTAAGCACGACGACCATTTCCCAGGTCATTGTCCAGGTCATCGCTTTCAGAAATGAATGGATGTCCTCTTCGGTTCGGAAGAAATTCCAGGCGGCAAGAAAGATTAAGGAAATTTTGACCGCTTTTACAGCCGCTTCAAACACGTATATGGGGGCAGGAGCACTGAAGAGGGACAGCATACTCAAACCGCAGTACATCAAATAAAGCCAAAGTCCCGGAGGCAGGAGACGAAATTTTGATTTCCGATTCAGGATCGCTGCGACAATAAGCGCCACCGCGACCACTTCGGCGAAATAGAAATGGAATCCTCGAGCGTGTCCGCGATAGTCCCGGTCATTAGCCAGTGTCAATCCCCATTCGCTTGGATGAAGTATGCCGGAGATTGAAAAAAAGCAAAGAACCCGGAACAGAATCCGTTGCCATTTCACGCTGCGATGCGTGGCAAAACCCAAGGCTGGTCCTGCCACTAAATAGAGAAGAAGCAGGACGGCCGCTTTGATAAAATCCTTTGTGTCCAAAGCAGGACCAAGTTAAAGGGCATGTCATGGGCTCACAACGGGACAGCCGCTGATGAAGTAGTCAGAAATTTGCGGAGCGCGACTAGATGCTATTTCGTAATCCGACTCAAAAACTGGAGGACATCTTTGCCCCAGACATTTGCTCCGTTGAGGCCGAATAAATTGGCTTCAGCTGGCGTTGCTCCAAAGGGTGGATATACCTTGACCTGCGTTGGTTGGGGTTTCGACCGAAGAATTTCTCCGAGAACACGGCTGGGTTCGATGCTGAAATCGTTCTGCGGTTGTAGCAGAAGAACTGGCGTATCAACATTTCGAGCCGCCCTTCGCAAAAGGTCCTGCAGAATGGTACTGTTTTTCCAGGAAATGGCACCTACCGAAAAGGTAATCGTGCCGCGAATTTCCGGTTTTCTTTCCGCAACCAACAGCGCCTGGATCGCTCCGGCAGAATGACCGCACAATACTACTCGTTCTTCGTCGACATACGTTTGTGCTTTGACCCAGGTCAAGGCCGCTATTACATCTGAATTACGTGCTTCACTTTCGGCCGCCCATTTTGGCAGCGGAGAATTTGTTGGCGTGTCGTGATTGTAGCGGCCGGGTAAAAAGAAGACGTAACCATTCGTGGTGAAAAATTGAGCGAGGGAAAGAAATGGCGGCCACTCGATCTTTTCGTACGATGGCTTGGTCGCGGATTGATTGAAAATGATCGCGGGAAACGGGCCTTTTCCCTTGGGGCGATAAACGCAGCCATGAAGAATTTCGTCGCCACTTCGGAACGCCACAGCTTCTGGAGTAATCGTAGACGGCGTCTCAGCGTGCAACATCAGCACAGCCGCCAGAAGCGTTGAAATGATCGCCCAAAGTTTCATTCGCAGTAAATCAGTCGGCCGCCTCGTGTGCAGCGAGGTCAGGAACGAATATCCTTTTCAGGGGGACTAGTTGCTGTTGCTGAAGGTCGAGATGATCATAAAGGTTGAAAACGAGATCCGCGAGGCTCGCTCCATCAATCAACTGAAGATTCGGATAAGCTTTCGCCGCTTGCCATACCGCGATGGGAAGCGCGGCGGAGGAGATCACCAATCCGCGCTCATGATCGGCGATTGAACGGGTAAAACCAGCCAGATCCTGTTCACTAAATTTTCCATCCAGACGAATGTGAACTTTCACTGTTGGAGGTTCCAGTCCCAGCAAACCCTTGTTGGCGATATAATCCGATGAGGTTTCGCCGCTCGAAAGAAGACGAGTGCGATATCCCATTTTACCGAGGAGGTGGACGGCGAAGTTTTCAAAGCTGCTGCGGGAGCATTGCGATAATTGACGCGCCACAAAATCACGAGCCTGTTCCTCCATCTCCTCCGTGGCGACGGGTGCGCTCGGTAAAATCTTTTCGTCGGGGGTCGCGAGTTTGCGTTCCAACGCGGCGCGAAATTCATCGGCATACGCTTTAATTTTAAAGACCATCATCGTCGAGCCCAGTTCGAACAGGGCGCCCTGGGAGAATTGAGCGCGGGAAAATTCTTTCAACCACCGCACCGGCCGTTGATGGGGGTAGCTGGCGTTGACCGATGGGCGATAAGTGTAATTTCCGGTGAATTGCCCGATGTGTACTTTGCGGGAAAGTTTCGCAGGATACACCACAAAGTCGCCGTCGCCGATTTCCTGGACGAAACGAAAAATCTGCGCCGCCATCAAGGGAAGATCTGATGCTTTCGTGCTCGGATAGCTTTGTTGATAGCGAATTTTGAAAGCCTCACGATCTCCGCCGTAACTGAGGTCAGGCATTTTAGCCAGCCCCGGACTAATGATACTTTTATTGAGAAAAAGAGATTCTGCTTCAGCGCTTTTGCCGGGGTTGACGGCCCAAATCGTGATATCTCGCATATCCCGTGTTTAGAGGAAAATCTAAACGTTTGATAGTCAAATCTGATCAGCCGAAAGGCTAATGAAGCCCTTGTAAAATCGTGCGCACAGCCGTGATTTGTGCTGCCACGCGAGTTTCGATCGGGAAATCCGAAGGAGACTCCAGAGTATAAGCCTGCCGCGTCTTGGTGGTGAGGAGAAAAATGGACTCCGGCCACAACGGGCGGTCGTCCGGATTGACCTCGGGGCGAATGATTCCATCTTTGATCGACCAACCGTCAACAGTGTCGGCACTTTCAATGGGAAAGACCGTGGAAACATTCTTGATGATCGTTTCCGCCAGGGAAGGACGTTTGTCGGGATTCAATTCGTAAAGATAGAATCCGTTGGCTTCCCAATCTTCGTGGAGACAAACCGCGATGTCGAAATTGGGCTGTTCTTTCAGCCACGTGACGTGAGCCCGGGTTTCGTCCGATTTAAAATGACGATAGTCTCGATTGAGGTCGATGCCAGCGGCGTTCTCCCGCGTATTTAACGGGAAGCCGGTTAGGTTAATGCAAGGACAGAGCCAGATGCCGAGATGTGATGGCCAATGATTCTCTTCGATCAATTTGAGAATCGCGAGGGGCCCGGCAGGTTCATCGCCATGAATACCTGTAGACAGGTAAACGCGTTTGTCTGCGGTAAGATTGCCTTTGCGATAGGCGACGAGTTCAGCCCCGGTGGAAATCGTCACCGAGTCCCGTTTCCAGCCGTGCCGGGTGGCGGCAACTTTTACCCGTTCCAAAACGGATTGAATGTCGATACCTTCGCCGTAATAACCGCCGATGTTTTTGCCGAGCCGTTGCATGTTCAACTACCAGCAACGTGCGCGATTATTTCAATTCTTCAATCGTGATTTCTTTGTAGCACGCTTCGGTGACCCCGCCTCCATGCACTTGCAGGCCGATGATACCGAACTGCGGAATCGAATCCTCGGGTTCGGTATAATCCACGGTCGTCAGTCCGTTAATGGAAAGAACGATGTGTTTTCCCTGACAACGGATTTCGTAATCATTCCACTCACCACGCTTTAAAACTTCGTTCACCTTCTTCATGTCGGAGGCGACGAGGAGTTTATTCCGACGCGACTCATCGTAGAGGGAACCCCACCAACTCGGATCGCCGATGTCGGCCTGGTAACCGCTGGCTTCGAAATGATTCGGAACGCGTTGGCTCCGGAATTGCACGCCGCCATTGACGAATCCTTCCGTACCCACGAGCTTGAATTTGAGGCGAAGAACAAAATTGGTGAATTGCCGGTCGGTGCAGATAAATTCGTTATGCGGCACCTTTCCTTTTAATGATCCGCCAATAATCGCGCCGTCCTCGACGCGCCAGGTTTTGTTCGTGTCACCGTTCCAACCTTTGAATGTCTTGCCATCGAAGAGAGGCATCAGTTTTGTTTCCGCCGAAAGAGAACAGGTGAGTGCCAGAAGGAAAGCCGCCAAAGCCAAACGTAAATTCATGGACGGATTAAAGCGTCAAGAACCCTAAATCGCCAAGACTGAAGTGAACCGTCGAGTTCTTGGTTTCAAGGGCCCCTGAATCCACGATTTTCACTCCCTTACAGAAATTTGGTCGTGCCGCCATCGCGGCGGTAGATCCCGTTCTATCTTTCCCTGCAATTCCATGATGGAACGGGAGGGAAATCTATTTTTCTACCCAGGAACGAAGTTGCGCGTGGGCAGTAAACTGGTTTTCAACCCAGCGCTAAAGTGACGCCGAGGGGAAAACATTTTTTCCTCACAACTCCATGATGGAGCTGGGGGGAAACA
>CBHTTJ010000180.1:0-12324 GCA_966095605.1 uncultured bacterium
AATTCCATCGCCAGAAAATCCTCCAACCGCGTTCCGGACCGATTTTCTGTCGCGGGAAAACGGGGTATCTCGCGGTTGGAGCATTTTTCTGTAGCGAAAAAAAGGGGAACCCGCGGGTTATACCCATTTCCCGGCGCAAAAAATTCCGGAAACTCGGATGGGTCATAATTTTCCGTCATCGGAAAAGGCGTCAACCGTCGTCTGGAGGACTTGTTTTTCACGGGGAGGAGGCATGTTCCGCGGGTTACCCTCTTTCCGGACGCAAAATGCTATGTTTTTCGCGGTTGGAGGAATTTTCCATCGCGGAATTTTTGTCCAGACGGCGGTTGGGAACTTTTCCCGCGACGGAAAATCGGTCCAACCCCGATTTGGCCCCCTTTTTTTCACAGGAAATAGCTCCAGCTTACGGTTGTCGGAATTTTCTGCGACGGAATTTTGGTGCGGATGACGGTTGGAAAAATTTTCCGGTGACGCGAATTGGAACCTATCCCGCGGGATGCCTTTTTGGCGGAGCCTGAATTTCAGCGAGTTGCGTGGATCAGTTGAAGTTTGCGCTTTGAAATTTGAAAATTTGGGTATCTGTTGGTTTCAAATCCCGTGCCAATTTTCGAGGGTTCTGTTGTTGGCGATGTGTCGCCCTGTCATTCGAGGCTTGGGGAATTTGGGCGGTTGTGTACTCTGGTAAAAACATCGCTATGTTGAAAACGCATCCCATTCTGATCGAGTGTGAGCAGTGTCATACCGACCAGAACTTCATCATGCGGGTCCGAGTCGACGTTGCGGAAGACCCTCAGGCCAGGGAAGACCTACTTAGCGGAAAACTGAATACGTTTGTTTGTCAGAAATGCAACTTTACGAAGCTGTACGATTGCCCGCTTTGCTACGAAGATAAAAAGAAAAATTTCATGGCGCTGCTGGTCCCCTCGTCTGCACAAGTGGAACATCGGTATCCACCGCAGGGTATTCGTAAGACGACTCAATTGCGGATCGTGACGAACCGTAATCAACTCATCGAAAAAATTTTACTGCGTGATGCCAAACTCGATGACCGCGTGGTGGAGTATTTGAAATTGCAGATGCGCATCGATGCGCTTCGTCATTCGATCCCGATTGATGGCGAACTCATGTTCACCGGTGTGGAAAAAAATGAAGAAGGCGAAGAGGTGATCCAGTTCCAGGATGTTACTGGCGCCAGCGACGACGAATTTCTCGGAGTTTCATTAAATCACTATCGACAAGCCGCCAAAGCGTTGAAGCCGTTTATCGCGCAGATTCCGGTGCCGGAAATTTTGTGGCAGACGGTGGATCTTAAATACGGCAAAGAATTAGAGCGATTGGTGGACACGCAAATTGAGCAGTTGGAAGAATGGGAGAAAGCGACGGGGAAACCGCCACAGAAAAAGCGGACCCGGTAAGGGATGATCAACCGTGTGCAGCCGGCGTTTGAGGTTTGAAGTTTTGTCAGCGGCATAGTTTCTGTTACAAACCGGGCGTGTCACATTATTGGCATCTGTTCGTTGAGCTGATCGTTACACCTTTTCGCCATCTACCGATGATCTGGGGAATCGTGCCCCTTTACTTCACCTGGGTATTGAATGAACTGACGTCGAGCAAAGCCAATTTCCGCACAGCATTACAGACAGGATTCAGTTTCATCTGGGCTGCAGCGCAATGGTTGTATCCCTATTTCTTCAACCATTCGGCGACTGCGCCAAAACTTCAGGTGGGAATGCTGTTGGCCGTGAATATGTTTGTGACCTTCCTTGTGTTGACCTTGGGAATCGTGGCGTTTTTCAGCGGATTATTCAGAAAATTCCCACCCTACGGAAAATTTCTTGGTCACACGCGATTCAGCACGTACTTCATGATCGCCATTTTTCCGATGCAGACGCATTACGTGACCTGGTCATGGGACCGTTTGATAACGATCGTCATTTTCGCGTTCCCAATCTGGTTCATTCTTCATTTTGGCCTGATGCCGTTGAGAAAGTAAAACGGTTTACGACTGGGCACTGGCCCGTTGACCTGCCGGAAATGGCCAACCGAGCCATTCAAGGTCTGCGACCTTCTAGGGCGATAGCTTCAAACGGTAGAATCTGCGCGGGAAATTTGTAGCCGATTCGCTAAAGCTAAACGTTCCATCTGGACTGGAGAGGTTGGTCACCACACTCCATGTCGAAAGATTCGAGCTGGCTTCAATAAAGACGACGCCCGGATCGCCGGTGGCCTGCCATTGGATAATGCCGCCAGAAAATCCCACGGGAGAAAATGCCGGTCGCTGGCCTGCGGGCGTGACGCTCACCCAATTGGTTCCGATTCGCAGTTCGTCCCATTGCATCAACCCCGGAACACTGCTGCTGCCGGTTAAGGCATTTTGTCGGAAATTAAAACGGTCAATCCCCAGATTATCGGTGCCGGTGCTCGCGGTGATAAAACCCGAAGCGGGTTCGGAATTCCCGAAGGAGTCAGCGCCTGGATTGATCCAAAGCGTCACGGGGTTTGGCGCCTGCGTGAAATCATATTTTCCAACCAGGAGGACCGTGGAACCGAGATTTATGGGTGCGCTGGAGAAAGTGCTCGAAGACCCAGCGCCTCCTTTTTGCACGCCGATCAAGTAGGTTGAAGGCGTATTGGACTTCACAAGAACTTGGACGCGAAACGTGCTGTTATCGGTTGCGGTGAGAGCGCCGACCTGAGCTCCTGCCGTCACAGGACCACCGCTCCATCCGCCGTACGAGACGAGATTAAACAGAGCAGAAAAATAGACGGTGCCACTGTTCACTGTCTGGCCGAGCAAGCGCCGCAGGGCCATTCCGGCTCCGCCATTTGTCGCGCTATTGCCGATCGAAGCGTGGAAACCAGGATAAAAAAGATTGCCGGAAGCGACGTTAAAATCGTCAGCACCACTGCCCGCCGGGAGCCAATTCGCCGAGGTCGAGCTGACGGCGCCAGCAATGTTCGTATAGTCAAATGGCTCATAAAGCAACGGCGGCGGAGGTGGAGGAATAGAAACCGTTAACGCAGCAGGAGAACTGGTGACACTTCCTGAAGAGTTCGCGACAATCACACTATAATACCCAGCGTCGAGATATTGAATATTTGTTCGCGTGTAGGCACTCGTGGTGGCGCTCGCAAGGTTGGTTCCATTGAACTGCCATTGAAAGGTCAATGGCGCATCGCCGGTGGCAACGACCGTGAAATTCGCATCCCCGCCTGAAGCATTGGTGCAACTCTGAGGCTGCACCGCGATAATCGGTGGACCTGTAAACGGCGCGCCAATGAAGGGAGCGCCGTCGGAAAATTTAAACAGCGCCGCATCTCCGCCGCCAAGATTCAGAACCAATTGACGCACGCCATTCGTGAGTGGGAGCACTTTGACTTCGGGTTGGCCGGTGAGCGAATTCAACATCTCCACCGCTTTCAAGGCGTCGGTGAAATTCAACCGTATTTCCTGCAGACAATCGGCTGCGGTGCCGTTGGTGTCGGTTAATCCATTAACCACCATCATGTAAATTTCATTGGTGTGGCCAGCACCATCGAAACTTTCATCCAGCGGCTTGAACCAGGAGATGACAACATCACCCGTCTGGCCGTTGTTTTTTGTCCCCTTGTTGGCAACGGTCCATCCGGTGAGATAGGGATCGTTGCGCTGGTAAACCCAATCCGTCGTTGGATTGGCACCACTTGTTCCCGCACAAAAATTCAGGGGAATCGCGTTGAGACCGCCCACAGAATTCCGTCCGCGGATAAACAGCACGCTGGTCGTTAGCGGCGAACTGCCATTGCATGGAGTAATAGCATCCTCGATCGGTTTAAGACGTACGAGCGTTTTGCCCAGATTACGACAACGCAGGGCGCAGTCTGCTTTTTCGTAGTAAAGAGCCGTTGGATTGCTGTCCCCACCCGGCGAAATAAAAAGGGGCGAGGAGCCGTTGTTGTAATGGAAATCAATTAACGTCTTTGCGTTGAATGCAAGAGCGCCAAAATGATTTAAACGCAGTTCGGATGGCGACGGTGCCCGGTAAACGTTAAAGGGCGCGTATTCCTCCACCGCATGGAAGGTTTGGACATAACTTCCAAACGGAATATTGAAAGCCCGGGAGATGTCCCGGTGAATACGTAGAACGCTATACCAAATGGTCGGTGGCCCGCCGATGGGGGCACCTATGTGATCGGGCTGGTTGGTATCGTAGGTCGATTTCCAGGGATAAACGTCAAAGGTGATCATGTCCGGGCGGGCGCGATTGACGAAATCGATGAGATTGCCGTCAGCGACCCCGCCACCGTCGTTCACAGAAAGGATAGTGTTCGGCCAACTGTCGCGAACCGAGTTGATCCAGTTTACAAAACGATCGCGCACCGCCGAATTATCAAGATTCGGTTCGTCACTTAATTGCAACATCACGAGTTGGTTGGTGTACGCCGCTTCATCACCTTTGGGAGGCATGTCTGTTTCATCGCTGACCCAACGCGCCCACGGAAAGCCGGGCGCCGGTCCCAGTAATGACATCGAACCGTCGTAGGAACGCGGATCAATCCAAAGCCAATTGACGGTGGTGTAATTCGCGTTCGACAAAGTGCTCAGATGAAACGTGTCATAAGTCGACACGAGACCCTGGATCTGGAAACCGCGATCGATGAGAATCTGGTCTCCTTTACTGATCTGGGCGTAGCTGGCGATCACTGGAAGCAACCAGCAAATGACCAGACCAAGACGGAGGAAAAGCATGAAGAAGAGTAGCCGCTGAGAGAGGCAAACATAAAACCCCTTTCAATGATACCTGTATCAAAAAGATGAAATGTGAATGGGAACGCCGGATGGCTAAGGCACCTGAAGCAGAAAGAAATTTTGCGGAGCGCCAGGCATGATTGGATAGGAAAAATTGAATTGGCCTGTAGCGTCGAATGAGCCTGTGGCGGCGACAGTCCAGCTTGCTACAGGTAACGCGAGGTTGGTGGTCGTTAATAGCCAGTAGCTGTTATTGGGCGAGCCACCGGATCCGCTGAAAATCATTGAGCTCGATGAGTAGCTCAGCGCGTTGAACCTTAACGTGGAGGCCACCGATTTTATCGACAACGAACCGTTACTGACCAGATTGTTTGTCCAGGTCAGCTTCGACGTTAAAGTGGGAAGGTTGACCATGAGAAACGCGCCGGAATAGGTGGGGGCGCTAAAGAGTTGATAATTTTGGCCAGACGCAAGCACGAGGTTGTTCGAGGAAACGGTGAGTGTTCCGTCGTAAACAATGTTGGTGGCGGTGATCTTGCTCCCCAGATCGATGTTTATATTACCTCCCGACTCAATAATAACGCTGCCATTGTTAACCTGAACGTTTGTATGTACGATCAGAGATCCACCCGAGTGAACGATTAGATCGCTTGCACCCAAAGCCGGCAGAACAAGAAGACTACAAAGCGCTGTCAGCGCGCTGAGTTTCGCTACGTTCATAATTTACCTTAGGGTTGGGCCGAAGCGGTGGGTGTCTTAATGCGTTGTTCCATGGCTGAAAGCCTCTCCGTCAGCGCTTTCAATTGGTCTTGTTGGGACTGGATTGTCTGCTGTAATTCGGTTTCGCGACGTTCGTGGTCCTGAACGACTTTGGTCAGGACGGCGACAAAATCCATTGGAACAATACTTTTGCGGCTCTTTGTCGCGACCGCATCGGGAACATCTTCAGCGATAAACCCGAGTTGATGTTCACCATCACCAATATAATTATATTGGACTGGGTTAAGTTCTTTCAGGGTGGCTTTGGCTTCGTCCAACGCCACATCCCGAATATTTTCCTTTGTGGCGCGGCTGCTTCCAATTTCCAGCGTCTGAGAGATAAATGCTGTTCCAGCGACGTAAAGAGCATTGTTTTTACCTGAAGAACCGGAACCGACTCCAATCTTCGACGTAAAATAACCCGAGCCATCCACATGAAGGGTGGCGAGGTTTGTGGCAATGTCGTCAGCTCTTCCAATAACCATGCCTTCGCCATTCGCGCCGTTGGCTTCGACGTGTAATTTAGCGCGAGGCTTGTCCGTGCCTACACCGACCCAGCCCTTGGCCGACAAATCCAGCGTGCTGGTCGGAGCTCCCGGACGGATGCGGAAACAAAGGCGGCTACCCCCTGTGAGGTCACGAATGAAAAAGTTCGCTTCATTGCCAGCGACGTCCCACGTTTGCGCCGTAAACCCTCCTGTATTGTCCTGCTCCAATCGCACGCCCGGCGTGTCATTGCCGTTCATCCAAATTTTAAGCTGCGAGTGAGTATTCGTGGAGTTGATGCCAAGACCCGAGGTCCCGAGATACACAAGATTGTTCGGCGAACCTGCGACGATTTTAAAGGGCGTCAAGTTCGCGGTGGCGTCTTGAATGGCGAAGTAATTGGCTCCCCCTGTAGTGATGTCATTGATCGCAATTCGCCAGTCATTGCTGGGAGAACCACTCCCATCGATGCTTGTGTCACTGAAAAAGAGGCGCAGGTTGTTTTCGCGCAATACCAACGTATCGCTGCCGAAACCATAACCAGTGACTGAATCGCGACCAATGGACACCCGGCCCTGAATAATCATGTCGTCGGCCACGAGTTGTTCAGCGGAAAGAGGGTGATGTGCCAGGGCCACCAGCGCGAGGGTGAGCATGGATTTAAATCCGAGGGAGAATTCAAACTTCATAAACTGTTATTCGGGTTTGGTAACGGCGGTTTTCCGCATCACTGATGGAGAATACCAGTATGTATCTTAAGGAATCATTAAGGTGGGACACAAGTTGATTCTCTTTTCCTTCGGTGTCTCGATGCAGCTTCTCCCGGATCGAGCCTTTTCAGCTGACAAATCCTGCTGAGAAGCCCAAAACTTCCCTGCGGTTCTGGTGTTCTCAACTCAACGTCGGCTTTTCTATGCAAAACATTCGAAGGTATTTTCCGCTGTTCTTTGCCATGGGAGCGTTTCTCGCCTGTGTCCTTGCTTGTCGTCCGGGCTTTAGCCCAGACGGACGGCGAGTCGTATTTTCTATCATCGATGACGACGCGAAGACCACGTATCTACGTGTGTATGACCGAAAGACCGAAAAGATTTCCACCGTGCGCACGCTGCCCTGGTCAGCGGAGTCAAACCGCGTTTTCTGCGCCGCAAGTTGGTCGCCTTCAGGAGCACAGATCGGCTTGGTTCTGGTGCGAGAGGCTGCGCCCGGAACGGTAGAAATTCTTGACGCAGAGACAGGCCGAGAGATTCGTTCTGTTCCATTGACGAATACAGCCGAAGGCCTAGTGATGACTCCCCCCGTGTTCAACAAAGATTTTCTGTTCTTCGGCGGGAAACGGCTAAGCCGATTGAATTTGCGAAATGGTCGCCTTGACGTGGAAAATGTCGGGACGAACAGCGACAGGGAAATCTATATCCTCAACGCTCAAAACGGCCTTCATTACTATGGTGAGCCGCAGAATGACGGGACCACCAGTTCCAATGTTGAATTGGGAATTATTGATCCAGAATTGCTGACGCGCATTCCCGAACAGACCATCGCGGCAGAGTTGGGTGGAATTCCAGACGTTTCCCCGGATGGAAAACGAATAGTCCTGTGGCAAAAGAATCCCCATTCACAGATTCAAGTCTGGTCTCAAAGCAAACTCGAAAAAAGTATTCCTCTTACCCAGACCAACTCTTTGGTTGTTGGCAATCTTATCTGGTCCAAAGACCAGAAGGTCCTCTTTGCACCGATCTTTCAGGATATCGAGCAAGGGGGGGCGGATGCGAAGTCGTCAATTTCCGTATGGGAAATTCCGTTGAATGGCTCTCCGATCCAGAAACTCGAACTAGGCTCTTCGAAAAGCAAAATAGAAGAAGCATCAACGTCCTGCCAACTCGCCATGGCGCCAAATGGAAAAGCGCTGGCCCTTGGAACCCCTTTCGGATCGTTGGACAGAAATTCACAACGGACAGCGCTTTATCTCATCGATTTAGGCGCACCCAAACGAACGGTGAAATCGGTCGCTTTTCGAACGCAAACCAGGTAATCGATGGATTTCCTCGCGCAATGTTTCGGTTGGTTGTGCGGTCAAGCAACGGACCGCAGTTGGATCTACGGCTCCGAAATGTTTCCACTTTGCCAACGTTGCACTGGCATCTATGCGAGCGCCGGCATCGCGTTTCTCTTTTACTTCATCCGACGAAAAAAGTTCGCGCCCTCGTGGTTCAACCTGATTTTGATCCTACAAATGGTCCCTGCGGGATTGCATTGGTTTTCGGACACGCCTTTATCCCGGACGTTGAGCGGAGGGTGGTTTGGAATTGGTTTGGTGGGGATTCTTTTAAATCCTTTTCCAAAGCCCGACGGAAATGCGCTCTCTCTCGATACTTTGAGTGCGTTGGTATTGCCCCTGTTCGTCTGCCTGTTGGCAGCCTCTGGTTCCCTTGCCGCTGAATCTATTCTCCTGGTATTGGGCGCGATGGGAGGAATCACCGTCTTTGGATCGATTGTCTGGCGCTTCCTGCATTTGATGGGACACACGAGTCTCCGGGGCGCCTTTGTTTCTTTGGAGCGGAAGGCGACTTCTAAACTCTCATCTTGAAAAAGGGGAAAACCACTTCTATCGCCGTCACCATCAGAAAAATTATGCTGATCAAGGCATTGAGGCGAAAGAAGGCGTTCTGCACCCAGTTCATGCTTCGACGTCGCGCGAGCCAATGTTCCAGCACCAGGCAAAACGCAATGATGACGATGCCAACAAGGTAAGCGATCTTGAAGCCACACAGCAGGCCGAAGACGGCCAGAATGCACACCATGATCATGTGTGCGAGGAATGCTGCGGCGAGAGCGTTATTAATTCCCCAACGCACGACCAGCGAACGAAGTCCATGTGACTTGTCAAATTCGTAGTCCTGAATCGCATAAATCACGTCAAAACCGATCAACCAAAAAACGACGGCGACGGCGAGCAGCAGTGGAAGGACGAAGCTGTCCTGCCACGAGTCCGAAGCAAATTGCCCTTTCACCGCCAACCACGCGCCGATTGGAGCCAACGCGAGGGCGATGCCAAGGAAAACATGGGAAAAATCGGTGAACCGCTTCGTGAGTGAATAAAAACAAACGACGGCAATCGCAATCGGCGACAGATAAAAGCAGAGTCGGTTGATAAAAAAGCTGGCCACGATCAGGCCAAGTCCGCTCGAAATACAAAGCGTCCATGCGCTGCTCAGGGAAATCGCGCCGCTGGGAAGGTGGCGGCCTGCGGTCCGCGGATTGCGTTTATCAAACTCACGATCTGCAATCCGATTAAATGCCATCGCGCAGGTTCTTGCGCACACCATCGCAGCAAGGATCAACAAAAATGTTTTCCCTCCGGGCCATCCTCGATTTGCCCGGGCGGCGACAACCATGGCCGCGAGGGCGAATGGCAAGGCAAAGATCGTGTGCGAAAAACGCACAAACTCTGCCCATTTGCGAATGGTCGAAAACATTGCAGGAAAGAATTAACGAACCAAAGCCTGACGCACAGCGAAAATTTTCAGGAGTGGCTTAACTGCGACTCCGATAGTGCAGGATTTTGAACTCATCGGTGTCGCGGACAATGTCGGCCAATTCGAATGCGGCCTCGAACGGAGGAAAGAAGGCGTCACCATCGACGGTTCGCTTCACCACGGTGAGGTAGAGATCAGAACACTCCGAAAGGGTTTGTTCGTAGATCTGGGCTCCGCCGCAGATAAAAATTTTCCGATCTTCGGACGCAGGAATCTGATCGAGGGAACCAACCGTTTGAACTCCCTCCACCTGAAAATTGGAACGGCTTAAAATGATGGTCGTACGATTGGGCAAAGGGCGCCCGATGGACTCAAAAGTCTTTCGCCCCATAACGACAACTTGGCCCGTAGTCATCTGTTTGAACCACTTAAAATCTTCGGGTAAATGCCATGGAATTTGATTACCCCGTCCGATGACGCGGTTTTCACTCATAGCGGCGATAGCCTGGTAAGGTTTAGCGGTCACAAAGAAATGTTTTGCGCGGCAACCATGGGTTCTGTCGCGGCCCTTGTGTATTTGAACCGATGACCAAAGTCGACAATTGGCTTTTCAAAAAACTTCCATGAACACCAAGCGAGGAAAAGGGTAGATGCTCCGGCGGCAATGGTGGCAAACAGATCCGTAAAATTTTGAATGTAAATATCCCGACCGAGCAAAAGGTTATGCCAAACGGAATTCATTGGCGCATGAATGAGATAAACGCCAAAGGAGATGCGTCCCAACTTTTGCAAAAGACTTAACCTCATGAGGCGACTGAGGAAATGTTTCGGCAACGTAACGACAACCAGGAGCATGTAGGCATAAAACATGGCCAGCAGAGAATACCCCCAGGTCACCATCTCAAACGAGATCTGCCAACTCGCCGTCATCCAGAGATAGCCCAGAACTGCAAACAGTACCGTTCCGACAACCCGAAGATTCGATGCCGTAAGATAGCGACGCAACGTGTCGCTGCGCATCGCATAGGCACAAAGGACTCCGGCGATTAACGTATCCGCGCGGCAAGGCAGCAATACGTAAGCGCCTATTTCGCCGGCCGAATAAAAAACATACATCAACCATCGAAAAACGGGGGACATCAAGGCGACGCCAAGCAGGATTGATAGAAGCACCCGCCGCGGCGCAAAACGAATCAGAAACGGAAGCGTCAGGTAAAACTGTTCTTCCACCGCCAACGACCAAGTTGGGCGCATCCACTCGTTATCGACGCATGACATTTTAGCGACGAAGAAATTCTGCAGAAAAAGAAAATAGCTCCAGGAAGGCAACACCCGTTCGAAACAATAAGCAAAGGGACGTTCCGTCTCAAAAATCGGTGCCAACCAAAGAATCACAAAAAATAAACTGATATAAACGAAATAGAGCGGAAAAATCCGGCAGATTCGTCGCAAGAAGAAGACTTTGAAAAACCCTTCTGATTGTCGTTCGTCGAGAAGAATTCCGCCTATGAGAAAGCCGGATAAAACAAAAAATAAATCCACCCCGCTCCACGATAATGCCCATATCCAGGCGAAGGGTCGCAAAATTTCTGAGTCCGTGATGTCTATGGCCAGATAATGGCAGGCGATCACCATCAGAATGGCGAAACCTCGCAGGCCATCGAGCTCCGGAATTCGGGAAAAACGCGGAGAGTTGGTTGCACCCGCACTCACACTGCAATGGGCGCCTTGATCCCAGGGTGCGGATCATAACCGACCAGTTGGAAATCTTCGAACTTGAAGTCGTGAATATTTTTAACCGCCGGATTCAGTTTCATCTGGGGCAAAGCTTTTGGTTCACGGGACAGCTGCAATTTCGCCTGCTCGAGGTGATTGGCGTAAAGGTGCAGATCGCCGAAAGTATGGACAAATTCGCCCGGCTTCAAATCGCAAACCTGCGCAACCATCATCGTGAGCAGGGCGTAGCTCGCGATGTTAAACGGAACACCAAGAAACAGATCCGCACTGCGTTGATACAACTGGCAGCTCAACTCGCCTTCCTGAACAAAGAACTGAAATAAGGCATGGCACGGAGGCAACGCCATCTTGTCGATTTCTCCAACGTTCCATGCACTGACAATCAGGCGGCGGCTGTCGGGATTTTTTTTGATTTGTTCGATTAAGGAATCGATTTGATTAATGGAACGCCCATCCGTCGTGCGCCAATCAGACCATTGCGCTCCATAAACACGGCCAAGATTTCCATTTTCATCCGCCCATTCATCCCAAATGGTCACACCATTTTCGTTAAGATATTTGACGTTGGTATCGCCGCGCAAAAACCAGAGCAGTTCGTAAATAATAGATTTGAGATGCAGCTTTTTCGTGGTCAAAAGTGGAAAGTTATTCTGCAACGGGAATCGAGCCTGGGCGCCAAAGACGGAATAGGTGCCGGTGCCGGTACGGTCCTTTTTAAATTTTCCCTTATCGAGAACAAGGCGAAGAAGTTCGTGATATTGCTGCATAGCGAGACCCACCTGATTTAACATTCGAGAAGCGCTACGGAAAGCTTTTTGGAATATTTGCCGGTTTGTCGGGAAATCCCAGCTTAACTTCGCCCGAGGTATTTCAACGAACTTCCGTTCGCAACTTTACGTGGAGCTTCTTGATAAATGCGCCGCAGGAGGGTTCTGTCCTCACAATGCTTTACCTAGACCCGAACGACTCCTTACCGTTTTGGATGGAATAAAGTTATTTAATCGAATTGCTGGAAAGAAGACGGGATTTCTCATTGATGCTCCGACTGCGCGGAACTTCTCCTCGTGGAGATTTCAGCGTGAAAACAAGTCACTTGCTGTATTTTGGGCGAACTTTCCGCTCTGAAAACGCGGCACTTTC
>CBHTTJ010000181.1:0-12242 GCA_966095605.1 uncultured bacterium
CTTTATGAAAGAATGATCGAACTCACGTTCGATGCTACGAGAAGCTCAGGGTCGCACGGACAAACCGCGCGGCGTGGGTGGCAACAGCGCAACGGTACTGTCGCTGCAACCTGGCTGACACACGAGGGAACACCCATCATGGATGACAAGCCAATTCTAATTGGCCAACGATGTGTTGTTTCCAGGGGCGCTGCTTTGCCAGGAACAAAGATTTATCTCATCGTCGCCCCTTTTCGTGTTTCTTTTTCCGCCGCCGCGCATCAAAAAATCAAATTTTTTGCCTTCAGCAAGCTGCACGAAATCAATGGTTTACAAAAAAGGTCACGGATTGGGCCCAATCCGTGACCTAAAACTCTTTTTCGATTTGTGAAAAGCTGTTCCTCGTTCGATGGATACGGATTCGTTACCGGACAATGACCCGTGTTGAACCAGGGTGTTCCTGGTTGCACGTCAAAAAGATTTGATTCTTCGCAAATATATAAGTCGAGGAAGTCTGGTCACCCGGGAATTGAACCGAGTTCTTCGAACGGAGGTTGGAAGGCGGAAGACGGAAGTCAGAGGACAGACGTCGGAAGCCGGAAGACAGCAGTAGTTAATAAATCGTCTGGTGGAACATTGGAAGAGAATGCGGCGGTCAGAGACGCGCCGCTACAGTGTGAAGCCGGGCAAAAACAGAAAGAACAAAACATATGAAACAAAAACAAATAGTAACGATCAATCAGGCCATTAATTCGGCCAATTTGATCCTCGCTGGTATCACGCAGGTCGGTACTGGCGTCACCCTGACCTATAATCCTCAGGCTGACATTAACGAAGACCTAGTTAACGCCATCATGGCCCGCGGTAACCATGAGCAAGCCAAACAAATCAAGGCGACCCGCCGCAACGCCTTGGTCGACGAGATGAATCGTACGCAGAAGTTCGTTCGCGCTGTCCGCGACATCTTCAAGATGCTCTGGGGCACGCAATTCTCGCAGCTGTTCACAGCGCTGGGTTTCAGCCAGGGCACGCTGGAGCTTCCGGATTCACTGGAAGACCTGATCGGCATGTTGATCGCGATCAAAACGCACCTCACCAACAATCCTACGCAGGAAGTCGGCACGCTCATCACGGCCGCGCACGCGCAGGAGTTGATTGATGCGTTGAAGGCGGCACAGGCTGCAGTCGTCGCGCAGGACGTCGTCATCGGCTCCACGATGGGCATTCGTGATGAGAAGTTCGACACCTTGCGCAAACGTGTCAGCAGCGTGTTCCAGGAGCTTCGTATGCAACTGGGGCCGCTTGATGAACGCTGGGGCAACTTCGGCTTCAACAAGCCCGGGGCAGACGAAACGCCCGAGCAGGTCCTCGGTGTGAAGGTGACGTTGATTGGCCCAACGGCTGCGGCAGTGAAATGGGAAGCCGCCGAACGCGCGTCCTATTATCGCGTCTGGATGAAAGTGCACGGTGCGGAAGGCGATTATACTGCGGTGGGTTCTCCCGCGGATCTCGATTTCACGATCGAGAATCTTCCCGCAAACACCACGGTCGACATCATTGTCACCGCCGTGAACAACGGTGGTGAATCGCCGGTGTCGGATGTGATCACGGTTACGACGCAGTCTTAACGGACGGTCACAACTGCGCGGCGGACCTTCGCCGAGCGTGTCCAAAAGGGTGGGGCAGAGCTGCCGCTCTGCCTTGACTTACAAAGCCGTCCTCGGGAAACCGGGGACGGCTCTTTTTGTTTTTTACTTTTGCGATGGTGGAGGAGAACGCTGAATTCAACTATTCACTTGCCGCCCACTCTGACTCGTGCGAATAATTTCCCTTCGACGGTTTAGTGATAAACCTCGAATCACTTTTGCAGGCGTCAGTTCCTGCGAAGCCAATCTGGCGGAGAGATGGCTGAGTGGTTTAAGGCACACGCCTGGAAAGCGTGCGTAGCTAATAACTACCGAGAGTTCGAATCTCTCTCTCTCCGCCACTTTTTTTCTTCAGGCGAACACTGATCTCCTTCGCAGCCATTCGAGAATCGTCCCTGAGCCCTTGTTCCTATAAACTGTTCCTGCTCATGCCTCATTGAGCGCAATCCTTTCGTTACCGACGTTCTATCACAAGGAGTTCTATGTTTGTCCGAACGTTCGTTGTCTCGTTGTGTCTTTTTGCGTCAGCCTGGTCAAACGCACAAAGTTTATTGGATCCTTCGTTCAATCCCGGCACTGGAGCGGCGGGTGGATTTGTCGAATCGGTCGCCTTGCAGCCCGATGGAAAAATTCTGATCTGCGGAAGTTTTACGAGTTTCAATGGATTGCCAAAGGCTTACATCGCACGCCTCAATACCAATGGTTCGGTCGATACTTCATTTAGCGGTGATGTTGGTTATTGGGTGCGCCACCTCGCGTTGCAGAGCGATGGAAAAATTGTCGTCGGCGGATTTTTCAACAACACCGGCGTTTATCCGCGGCATTGCATCGGGCGCCTGAATGCGGATGGAAGTCCGGACCCCACTTTCAATTGTGGCAACGGCGCGACCGGCACCCTCGGCGTCAGTATCACCGGTAATCCGGATCCGTTCGTCTTTCAGGTCGCCATCCAGCCGAGCGATGGCAAGATTCTGCTCACCGGAAATTTTACCACCGTTGCCGGCACGGGTTGCAATGGGATCGCGCGCTTGAATACCAATGGCACGCTGGATACATCATTTGCCATTGGTCCCGGCCTGAGCACCTGGGGAAGATCACTCCGCATCATGCCCAACAACCAGATTCTCGTGACCGGCTGGTTTACGGATTATAACAACACCTCGCACAACCGGATGGTGCTGATCAACACCAACGGGTCACCGGACAATTCGTTTCTTCCCAATTTCGGTGACAAGACCGCTGTTTATTCCGCAGTAAAGCTAAACACAGGCAGTTATCTCTGCGTCGGGCATTCATTAAATTCGCAGGGGCTTTTTTCCAAAGAAATGGAGCGACGCACATCAACCGGCGCGATCGATACCAACTTCGTGGGCTATGCAAACGAGAAAGTTCAATGCGTCAATATCGATGCCAATGGACGTTTCCTGCTGGCGGGCGAGTTCACTCAAATTGATGGCGTGAGTCGCAGAAGCATCGCGCGTATTAATACGAATGGAACGATTGACACGACGTTTTCCGCGAACGTCGATAACTGGGCATGGACGGTCATCACTCAACCCGATGGAAAGATATTGTTGGCCGGCGCATTCAGTACGATTGACGGGCAGTCCCGCAGCGGTATCGCGCGTTTCCTGGCAAGCACGAACGCAGTTCCCCCACCGCCTCCGCCGTCGCCCATGATGCAGCCTCCGCACAAAACGAATAGTGTGTTTTCGACCCTGGCTTCGACGGTGAGCGGTAAGAATTACACGCTGCAATACAAGAACTCCTGGAGCCAGACGAATTGGACTTCGTTGCCGTCGATACCCGGAGACGGCACCACGAAAACGTTTTCGGATTCCACCGCCACCGTGTCGAATCGATTTTATCGGATTCTGGTGAATTAGGGAAAGCGGAGAGAGACCAGATGATGGAACTTCAAATGCGCGGTTGGCATTCTAGCGACACGACAGCGCCAGCCTGAATCAGAGCTTCGTAATGTTCTCTCAAAATCCCGGGCACCTGTCGGACTTCTTCCAAATTGTGAAAAGGTCTGCGTTCGACCAGCTGATGCGCATGCTCCGGCCCGATTAATGGAACACTGCAAATTTCTTCCTCGGTAGCGGTGTTCAAGTCGAGAAAACAAAAGTTGAAAGTACGTTTCATTCCGCTGGTATCAGTAACCATATGCATTTTCTCCTCCCTTCGCCTCAATGTAGCGCGCGGTTCTGAAAAAGCTACGGTTCATTTACGCTACAGCAATCGGGAAAATGCGTTTTTCAAAATAAAGGATATGTTGAGCCATGCGTTATCTGGTGAAAGCGCGGTTGCAAAAAGGAAAAGAAGCCGCCTTGCTCGAAGTTATCGAAAACAAAACCCTCGGCCAGGGTTCGGTCGCAGGTGACGAGTATTTGCATAATATGCAGGAGGCGCGCGTCGATGAAGCGGGAGTCGCGCAATGGGTCGAAACGTGTTTCTGCTCCACGCCGCTGGATGAGGAGCGTCCTTATTGGGAAAAGTATTTTGATTTGATCAGCATTAAAGACGCACATGCCCGAAAAAATTGCCGTCACGAAAACGGAACGGAACCGTGGGCCTGCTGTGACTGCGATTGCACCAAAAAGTTGGAAGATCGACTGCGAGTGACTGGTGAACCGTTTTTGAAAAAGTTGCGGGAAAACAACCGGGTTTAATTACTTCATATCTGCCAGAAACGGCAGCTTCTGCCGATATTCCCGAAGCGTAAGGAAATCCAGCGACGCGCGAATCGTGCCTTCGGCATTTCCTGCGTTGGCGATAATTTCTCCTTCCGGGTTGATGATCATCGATTGGCCCGCGTAGCTTTGGAACGGATCATTTCCCACGCGATTGACGGCAACAACGTAGGCCTGGTTCTCGATGGCTCGCGCTTGCAACATAGGCGTCCAGTGGTGACTCCTTTTCTCCGGCCAATTTGCGATGAGCAGAAATAACTCCGGACGATGCGCCGCAGTGGCGCTGCGAAAAATTTCGGGAAAACGCAAATCGTAACAAATGAAGGTGGCGACTTTGATGTTTTGCCAATCAAAGACGGTGGGGCGATTGCCCGAGGTGTAGTTTGCGGTTTCGCCGCCGGGCGTAAACGTCCGCATCTTCGCATAAAACGCGAACAGTTCGCCGCTCGAGGAGAAGACCAGGGCTTTATTCCTCACGACGCCGGTTTTTCCGCGCATCGCGGCACCGGCGACGAGGCACACTTGAAATTCCGTTGCGGTTGCAGCGAGAAATTGTTCGGTTTCACCACCGTAAACATCCGCAATCTCCGTCGTGTTCATGCTGAATCCGGTGGCGAACATCTCGGGGAGGACGACAAGTGAATCCTTCTCCGGCCTGGCCTCCGTGAGAAGACGATGAACCCGTGCAAAATTTTCCCGCCTGTTTTCCCACGCAATATCGAATTGGACTGCGAGGACGTTCATATAAGGAATGTCGATCAAGGGGCGGAATCCGGTCAATCAAAACCGGGATCAATCAGCTTTAGCGGGACTCGAATCGCTTTTGGCCGATAATGATCCGGAATCGCGCGTCCCTTTACGCACACGGGAAAGCACGGTTCATAACCATTGATCGAATAGGTCAACAGCAACTCATCCTTTTTATTCATAAATTCCGGGTGCGCCATCGGCAAATAAAAAAACGGGTAATGCCCATCGCGCGTGTCGTCGATGGTGTAGATCTTTTTCATGGGCGAAAAAGGTCCGGTCGGACTGTCGCTGGTCGACACAAAAATATCGCGACCCATGTCGCATCGCACACTCAGACCAGAGCCGATCAACAGGTATTTGTTGCGAATTTTGCAAACGCTCAGGGAGACAACAAAACTGCGTGATATGGACGCGACGTTGGTAATGTTTGCCGTCCAGCTTTCGCCATTCCAGTAAGTCCAGTCTCGATTGATAGTGTCCGGTTTGAAACGCGCGACATACAGTTCGATGCCCGCTTTGGTGCCTTTGCTGCCGTAGGTGTAAATGTAACCATCCTTTTCCTTCACAAACCCCAGGCCAAATCCTCGTCCGTCAAAATGTGGCGCGGGAATGTATTCAGCAACTTTCAATTCCGGCAGTTCCATCCGCGCGATGAAATCGCGGCCGGTGTTTTCAAAACCAAAAGTGCCCGTCCCTTTCTGTCGAAGTTCGGTGAGGTAAACGTAGAGCGAATTTTTGTGTTCGAAACCGAGCAGGGGCCAGAACCAGGGATCGTTGACCGGTTCACGTCTGAAGAAGGAGCGAAACCCTGGCCCGGTGCCGACCAAAGTCTCTGCATCTTTGAAACTATTTTTCTGCTGCACGATCCCTGCATTGCGCGCCTGGAAAAGGCAGGGGATCGTGCCTGTTTTGGGATTGAACGAATCGATGTGGCTATCGCCAAACAACCACAAAGAACGTCCGTCTGAAATAGGGACCGACATCGCGCCGTCGCCCGCCACCCAGCCATTGGTGCGCCGAAAGAACTCCGTGAATTCGTGGTCTTTGGAAACGTGAAGTGTTGCGGAGGGGGGGCTTGGGCTCTTACATCCAGCGCCGATAAACGCTGCCACCGTAACCATTATCGACGCGATTAAATGCCTGGATAACATTGGTGGCGATACTGCGCCACGGATTGCCAAAAAAAGCGAGCTGTTGCTTTGCGGTCATTTTGCGATGTTTGTTCCGTTGGTTGAAATGGTTGGGGAAGGCACGCAGATCTCGCCCAACATCATCGGTGGATTCATTCCCAGCCAACCTTTTACCTTATCCACTCCGCGATCGACGGTGTTCAGGATTGGCCCGTGAGATCCTGCCTCAGGTCTCGGACCTCGACGCGCAAAGGCGACACCGGCGAGTAAAAGCATGGCGAAAGCCGAACAAGCAACGACGCGGAACTTTCGTAATCGAGAGGCCACACCTCGTGGGCAATTCTCGGTCAGCACGGTGCCGTCCCGTCGTTGATAAACCCGCGCGCAAACGCGTCCTTCCTTTTCCTGGATCAAAGCAGAAATTTCCGCTTCGGACATCCTCGTGAAATTGTAGACGTGTTTGTTGCACTGCGCGCAAAAACGGCTGCGCTCGTCACCGGTCATATCTTCCCAGCGCGCGGAGCAGGGTGAGGCAATCTTGATGTTCGTCGTGTTCATAAATCGTTCCTGAAGATTGGACGGAAATGCCGCCGAAATACTCCCGGCAGAAGAGTGATTCCCAAAATGAGTGAATCTTTGTAAAAGAATCGCGTCATTCCACGTATGAAACACATAAAAGCTCGCACGGTTTTGGTTTATGCTTCGGCAATTGTCTCGTTGCTTGCGGGGTGCGCAACAAAACCGGGCGGGGCAGGGGATACCCATTTCGTCCACGGCGAATCGGTCGTCTTTATCGACGAAGAACCGGCGCATCTCGCGTTTGCGCCGCTGGCACATCGACCAGTAAAAGTCCGCAGCACTTATCGCAGTGACCTGACGAATGGGATGACTTATGAAGCCGGCAAAGATTATGTGATTGATTACGAACGCGGCGAAATCCGTCGCACGGCGCAATCGCGTATGCCGGACTTCCGCACCAATATGCTCTTCAGTGTCCAGGACTTTGACCACAGCAAGTTCCCAGGGTTCGGCAACGGCAAGTTCTTCGTCTTCGTCGATTACACCGCGAAACAAAAAGTCGAATGGCCAAAGCAGGCGACGCAGACTCAATTCCTTTCCAGGACCGCGGCTAAACTGAAAGCTGGCGAACCTCTGAAGATCGTGGCGTTTGGCGACAGCATTACCTTTGGCGGTGATGCTACGGAACCAGGTCTCGTTTTCTGGCAACGCTGGGCGGATGCACTCCAAAAGAAATATCCCAAATCCAAAATTGAGACCGTCAACGGCGCGACCGGCGGCGACACCACTCGCAACGGACTCGACCGTTTGTCCCAGAAAGTCCTCAGCGCGAAACCCGATCTCGTGTTGCTCGGCTTCGGCATGAACGATCACAACATCGGTGGCTTCGGTACACCTTTGCCGACGTTCTCAAAAAATCTGGAAACCTTGATTGATCGCATCCGCCAGGAAACCGGTGCTGAAGTCATTCTTTATTCCACTTTTCCACCGAACCCGCGCTGGCATTACGGATCACACCAGATGGATGCCTATGCCGCCGCCACGGAAAAAGTCGCCCGGGAAAAACAATGCGCCTTCGCGGATGTTTACAACAATTGGAATACAATCCTTTCGCATAAAAAGCCGGAAGACCTTCTCGCGAATAATATCAATCATCCCAATGACTTCGGTCACTGGATGTATTTCCAGGTGTTAAACCAGTTGGGCCTTTGAGTTTCTACTGAAGCGTCCCGATAACCTTGAGCCGGGTGATGTTGGAAGTCACCTGCACAGAGAAAGGCGTAAAGGTCACGTTCGATGTGCCGCCGCTGAGAGTGTAGGGACCGCTGATCACGTTGCTGAAGGTGAACCTGCCGATGTAACCACTCGCGTTGGTCAACGCATTGGTCGTCGACGTATTTGCCGCGGTCGGTGTCAGCACCAGCGGGATACCGGATTGCTCAAAGGCTGTCGCGCCTGCTTTGTTCGTGATGAACCCGCTGACGGTGAAGGTCGGGATTCGAACAAAGTTCACATTGCTGACACTCTTCGTGATGTTGGTGCTCGCCGGAATGAAGACGGCATTGGTCGAATTGGCGCTGACGATGTTTGTTCCAGGGGCCATGTCGGTCAGGATAAAAACTCCCTTCACACCGCTGGTGATGGAAAAACTTTGGTTATAGAACGGGTTCGTTGTCACGATATTCACCCCTGAAAGACCCGTGCCCGCTTTATTCTTCACCGTGCCTTTGACTGTCAAAGCGTCGATCTTGAATGGCAATACCAGGTCGCTGGTCACCTCGAGATTCGTGGACGCCGGTTTAAACGCAAAGTTCGTCAGCGAGTAATGCGGCGTGATCGTAAAGACCCCACGTGGCAGGACGAAACTATAATTTCCTTCCAGATCGTTCGTCACGGTCAGGTTCGTCAATGCACCTTCCACCGTGATGGTGGCATTGGTCAGGGCTCGATTGGTGCCGAATGTTAAACGTCCGGAAACGGTGAACGGACCGGTCGCTTCGAACGCGCCGATTTCATAGGGAGCAATTCGATTTGTCCCGCGTTGATCGATTCCAGAGACAAGATTCGTCGCCGCTCCATTGGGGCCGCCGCTGAGTGCTTTACTGCCGATCCCGAGGCCCATCGTGAACGTAATCCCACCATGGTCGGCCAAAGGCTGAAGCAAAGGATCCGACGGAGGAACACCGGCGCGTGGAATATTGGTGACGCCACCCGAAAAAACAGTGCTGCGATCTGAACTCAGGTTATAAGACGACTTCGTCAAAGGTCCAAACGCGTTGGTAGGAAAACCATACGCAATAATGCAATTTGTAAGATTCATCGCGCCGAGGGCAACGCAAAGGTTCCCGCCTCGCGCCAGTCCAGGAGCGCCGTTGTGTTTCGGATCGCCACTCAGGCTGATACCGCCGAGACCGTTACTCACCGTTCCGCCCGCAAAGGTGCAGCTGGTCAGCAAGCTTTTGCCGCCATTGTTATAAATGCTGCCACCGCCCGCCGAACCGCCGCGTCCGCCATAGATAAGTGTTCCCGCCTGCGCTCCGCCGCCTTGACCGCCCACGCAGAGATTGCTTGTGACGGTGGAATTCACCATCACATTGGTTTTCACGTTCATGATGGCGCCGCCGAACGCCGCTCCACCGCTCGGTCCGTTCTTCAGACTGAACTGCGGCATGCCGAAACCACCATCGACGGTGTTCTCGACGAACAAGCATTGGAGGTTGGTTAATAGTGCATAATTGTAAATCGCCCCGCCGTAGCTCGGTCCGCCAAATCCAGCATCGCCGGGTTTTCCGGGGAATGGTGCGTTTCCGCCGACGCCCGCCAAACCACCGTCGCCACCCGCAGCGCTGTTCTGATTAAAAACCGTCTCCATCACGGTCACGCTGCCACGACTGTTGTAAATCGCGCCCCCAATCCCAAAGCCGCCGTTTCCACCATTTCCCCCTGGCTTGCCGAACAGCGAATCGGGCGCACCATTTTGACCATCACCGCCGGTGCCGCCGATGGCCGAGTTGCGTTCGAAATAACAACGACTGAGAATGGTTCGACCAGTATTGAACAGCGCGCCGCCCAATCCGTTCTGTCCCGCTCCTCCATTGGGATCAGAGCCGTTGCCAGCCCGACCGTCTCTCCCTTTGGCTTTATTACTCGCAAAGTAAACATTCGTGCAGATCAAGGTGCCCGCATTCGAGATCGCTCCGCCCATGTTCGCGACGCCGTTCGACAGAACGATGTGGTCAAAGATGGCCGTCACGTTCGTGGCGATGATGAACAAACGGGTATCGGTCCCGCTGAATCGAACCATGTTGCCTAGCGTGAGAAGGTTCGTGGTCGAATCCACGCTGCTGACGTTCGTGGTGATCGTGAAGTTGGTGGTATTAAGATTGGTGTCGACGATGACGTTAGTCACCAAAACGAAGTTCGTTTTGGAAACGACGTTGGTGATCTTGCCGTCGAAGATAACGTCGTTCGTGATGATTTTGGTGCGGGTAAGAGGAAAATCGAAACTGGAGGAAAACAGAATCAAGCCCCCATTCGTCAGGGCGGCGTCCAGCTTGGTCTCGTCTGCGTTGGTCAGCGTCGTAATCTGGCTCGACAAACCGAAGGACGTCCCCACCGAAAGGCAAAACGCGAAAACCGCTGCGAAAAACCACCGGAGCCGAAGCGCTGAAATGATCAAGTTCAAGAGATGTTTGTTACCAAATTTACCCTAAGGAAACAACCCAATCTTTGAAAAGTCGCGGTCGAATTCGGAGTAAAGCAACCTCACCCCAGCCCTCTCCTTCCCAGGAGAGGGTGAAGTATGGCAGCCTTAAGCCGTTCCGGAGCGTTGCCTTCGGCTGATCGGTTCTAAAAATTTAGAAAAAATGCAGTTCTGCTGTTCCCTCTCCTGGGAAGGAGAGGGTCAGGGTGAGGTCGCTTTGTAGTCCTTTAAGCAATCACATCCCTCACCACATGCCCATGCACATCGGTCAGCCGAAAGTCCCTTCCAGCATGACGGAAGGTCAGTTTCTCGTGATCGAATCCAAGGAGGTGAAGAATCGTCGCGTGCAAATCATGCACATGCACTTTGTTCTCCGCCGCAGCAAAACCAAACTCGTCCGTCGACCCGTAAACGGTCCCGCCTTTCACCCCGCCGCCTGCCATCCACATCGTAAAGCCGTGGGAATTATGATCGCGTCCATTGATCTTCCCGGCGTTGGCGCCCGGAGTCGGAAGTTCAACCGTCGGTGTCCGGCCAAATTCACCGCCCCAAACGACAAGTGTATCTTCCAGCATCCCGCGCTGTTTTAAATCTTTCAGCAACGCACCAATCGCCTGGTCGCATTCGCGCGCGAGGTTCCGATGGTTTTCTTCCAGGTCATCGTGGCTGTCCCACGGCTGCCCGGCGCCGTGCCAGACCTGCACGAAACGAACGCCACGTTCCATCAATCGACGCGCAATCAGCAGCTGACGCGCCTGCGTTCCTTCGCCGTACATTTTGCGAATGTGTTCCGGCTCGCGCATGATGTCGAAGGCATCGGTCGCATCCATTTGCATGCGATAAGCGAGTTCAAAGGATTGAATGCGTGCTTCAAGTTGCGCTTCGCGTTGACGCGCCTTGGCGTGACGTTCATTGAGTTGTTGAAGGAGGTCGAGCTGAGCGCGTTGTTCCGGTCGGCTCGTGTAAACGTTTTTGATGTTCTCGATCAACTTCTCAATCGCCGTGTGCTGTGTGTCGATGTAAGTGCCCTGGAAAACGCCCGGCAAAAATCCGCTCTGCCAATTCTGCGATTCCTGGATCGGGTAACCTCCAGGACACATCGAAATGAACCCGGGCAAATTTTGATTTTCCGTCCCGAGCCCATACGTCACCCACGACCCCATGCTTGGACGAATCAAACGCGCTTCCCCGCAGTTCATCAGCAGCAGCGAAGGCTCATGATTCGGAATGTCGGCATACATCCCGCGCAGAATGCACATGTCATCGACGTTTTCGGCCACGTGCGAAAAAATATCGCTGACCTCAATGCCGCTCTGTCCGTATTTTTTAAATTTGAAAGGAGACGCCAGGGCCGCGCCGGTTTTTCGTTCCGTGGCGAGATTGGCCATCGGCAACATTTTGCCCGCGTACTTGTCCAGCGACGGCTTGGGATCAAATGTATCGACGTGCGACGGCCCGCCGTTGGCAAAGATATGAATGATACGTTTCGCGCGTGGCGCAAAATGTGGCGCATGCGGACCGAGCGGTGAAATCGAAGAAATTTCTTCCGCACGCGCGGAACCGCCAAAACCAAGGTTCCCGAGAATACTGCCGAGACCGAGCGCGCCCATGCCCATTCCACAGCGACACAGGAATTCGCGTCGCGTCAGGGCGAGATGTTCCGCGCTGGGCTGGTGATGATTCATCGTGCTTGCAGATTAGACTTTAGCAGTTGGCACGGCATTCACCAAAAGAAGTTTGTGTTCCCAGTAACGTCACGGAGTGGGGACGTCCACGTCCCCAAATCCTGAATCGGTGGGGCGAGCGTCCCCGCGAGCCCTGA
>CBHTTJ010000182.1:0-12023 GCA_966095605.1 uncultured bacterium
TGACGTTGGAATCCGTTTTCTGGGAATCAAAATTTCGTTTCTGACGTTGGAAACCGTTTTTTGAGAACCAAAATTTCGTTTCCAACGTTGGAATCGGTTGCAGTACCCTGAATATCAGCAAGTTCTGCAAAATGGCTATTTTTGACCACCTTTTTGACCGTTTCGAGGAACTCGGATGGATTTAAAGTCTATTTATCTTCCCCATGGAACCTTTCCCCTTCCCCGCCATCATAACAATATCCCCGGTTGCTTCTCCCCACATCAAGTTTGGCTAATAGACCAAAAATTTTCATTTCTGAGCTTGGAAAATGCGATTTTTCATAGAAAATCTACGCGACAAAATGACAAAAACCGACCAAACAACCGCTCCGCTTTACCTGGGAATTGAATGTGGTGGCACCCGTAGTATTGCCCTTCTGTCCGACGCAACCTCCAAACAATTCGTCCGGATCGAAGCAGGCTCCGCCAACCTTAAACTGTTGAGTGATCCTCAGTTACACGCGCATTTTCGTAAGATTGACGATCAACTGAAGAACCCTCGAGGCGTCGTCGCTTTGTCCATCGGCATGGCCGGTGCCCGCACGGAAACCGATCGTCAACGGATCCGTGCCGCCGCCGAAAAAGTCTGGCCGGACATCCCTTGCTACGCCACGAATGATCTCGAAACCGCTCTCGCCGCCGCAGAATCGGAAGGCGAACCGATGCCGCGCGTTTTGATTTTGAGCGGAACCGGTTCCTGCTGCTTCGGCAAAACTACCGATGGCAAAAAGACCGCCAAAGTCGGTGGTTGGGGCCATCTTCTGGGTGACAAAGGCAGCGGTTATGAAATCGGCCTGCGCACTCTCAAGGCGCTCGTATTTTACTACGACCGCGATGGCGTCTGGCCCGCGCTCGGACAAAAGATTTTGCGTTCGCTCGAACTGAATACGCCCAACGAATTGATTGGTTGGGTGCAAGGTGCGAGCAAGTCGGATGTCGCCTCGTTGGCAATCGAAGTTTTCAACGCCTGGGCCAAGAAGGACAAGATCGCGACAGATATCATCACCGCTGCGGCGGAAAGTCTTGCCGTCGACGGCGCTGATTGCGCCCGTCATTTGGTGAAACCTGGCAACGCCGTGCAATTTATTCTCGCGGGAAGCCTGCCGTTGAAACAACCGAAGTTCGCCGCGGCGATCGAAAAGATTGTTTTGAAATCATGGCCCAAAGCCGTGGTCACGCCGTTGAAGCGCGAAAGCGTCTGGGGCGCGGTTGAATTGGCCAAGAAACACTTCACGGAAATCGGTTCAATGCCGACGAAGCTCCGCGTGGTGAAGCACGAGAACACGTGGGTGTTGGAGAAGTTGCCGGTGACCAATGGTGGTCTGCCGATGACGGAACAACGCAATCCGCGCTCCGAAAATCTCGATCGTTTGCCGACGTCGGAAATGATCGACCTGATGTTGAGCGAAGATAAGCGCATTCCTGATGCGATCCTCGCTGAACGCGCGAAGATTGAAAAAGCGGTGGGACATATCACCAAAGCTTTCAAAACAGGTGGACGGCTCTTTTACGTCGGCGCTGGATCCAGCGGACGTCTTGGCGTTCTCGACGCCAGCGAATGTCCCCCCACCTTCCGCACATCGCCCGAAATGGTGCAAGGCATCATCGCCGGTGGCCAGATCGCTCTTTGGAAAGCCGTTGAAGGCGCCGAGGACGATGCTCTCGCCGGTGCTGAAGCGATTCAATTCAACAAGATCACGAAGAAAGATGTCGTGATCGGCATCGCCGCCAGTGGACGCACGCCGTTCGTCTGGGGTTCATTGCTCGAAGCGAAGAAGCGCGGCGCGATTACTGTCCTGGTCTGTTTCAATCCGGACCTCGTTGTCGCTCCGAAGAATCGTCCAAACATCATCATCGCTCCACGTGTGGGACCGGAAGTATTGACCGGTTCGACTCGTCTCAAAGCCGGCACGGCGACGAAATTGATTTTGAACATGCTCACCACTCTTTCCATGGTGAAGCTGGGCAAAGTGATCAGCAACCTGATGGTCGACCTCAATCCGTCGAATATCAAACTGCGCGATCGCGCCGTTCGTATTGTCCGCGACATCACTGGCGCCGACGAAGAAACGGCCAAGAAGGAATTGGAAAAGGCAAACTGGGTCGTGAAGGAAGCCTGCCGTCATTTGCGGCTCAAAGGTTTCAGCGCGCGTCCAAAAGCGTCGCAGTCCAATTCCGGCAGTGCTCGCGCTTCAGCGTAAGCCACCTGAAAAAAATCCGGGAAATTTTCGATTCGCACTTTTGTTTTTAAAGTGTTCGTGTTCTACTGCGCGCCATGAGCGTTGACGTAGGCATTTGGAACAAACTGACACGCGTTGTCATTTTCCTGATTGTCGCCGCCGTGCTCCTGTTGATCGGCTTCGCCTACACCCCTGTTATCCAACGGAACGAGCGCATGCAGAAAACCAAGCTCGAGTTGGATAAGAAGATCGAAAAGGAAGTGGAAGTTTCCAAGCGTCTCGACAGCCAGATGCGCGCTTTGCAGGATCCGCGCACGGTGGAACGTCTTGCCCGCGAAAAGCTCAGCTACGCCAAGCCAGGCGAAGTGGTTGTCCATTTCGAACAGCCGGTTACCAACGGTGTCGTCGACCGTCCTTAAACCTTACGGTTTCTCCGGCTGATCCGCGAGGTCGCCGGTTCTCTTTCGCAATAGATAATCCAGCGCCAGTCCCAGGCCCATGCGATGCGGAAACGTATAGATCAACGTAAACAAAAGCACGCCGCCGACAATCCAGCGCCACGTTGTTTCCATTGGGACCAAAAAGAAAACAACCACCATCGGGATCAGGAAAAAGACCCGATCCAACAACACAATGGTGCCAAAGATGTCTCCTTCATTTTCAAGATACTTCAATCCACAGGAGGAACAGTTTTCACGCAATGAAGCCCAACGATTGAACAACCGCCCTTCCCCACATTGCGGACAGCGGCGTCGCCAGCCACGTGCCAAAAGAACCCGAGTCGGAGGCAGAGAAGAAGCGTTCTGCATATACGGCTAGCCTAAGGCAAAGCGGATGGCTGTCAAACGATCAGCGTTGTTGAGAAGCGCGACGTTTACTGTGATTTCGCCACCACGACATTCGTCTTGATCGAGTTGGCGATAAAACATTGCTCGTGAGAGAGGTGATGCAGGCGATCTTCGTCGGCAGGTGTGGGCAACTTTTCTCCGCTATAGGAAATCTTCGGCTTCAACGTAATTGCGCTGACCCACGGAACGCCCTTTTCATTTTTCGTCATGATGCCGACCGCTTCATCGACGTACGTATCCACCAGAAATCCATCACGGAAGGCCAGATACAAATACGTCAACATGTGACAACTTGAAACCGAAGCGACGAAGGCTTCCTCCGGATCGACGCAGTTCGGATTGGAATAAGGAACCGCAACCACGGAAGGAGAGGAGGAAGCTTTGACAACGATTCCGCCATCGAAAGCCCAGGTATGTTCCCGCGAATATTTGCCTGCGAGAAACCCCCTGGCATCGCTATCCCGTTTCCAGGCGATGGTGGCGATGTATTCCGACATCGTTGCAGACGGCCTTCTTACACCGTCAAAATTTCTTTTTCCTTGTGAGCGAGATGCGCGTCGAGCTTGCCGATGTAATCATCAGTGAGCTTTTGGATTTCCTTTTCCGCAGCTTCAACCTGGTCTTCCGTCACCCCGCTCGCTTTGGATTCTTTCTTCAAGGCTTCCATCGCGTCGCGACGAACGTGACGAATCGCCACGCGCCCGCTTTCAGTCATCTTGTGAACGATTTTGACAAATTCCTGGCGACGTTCCTGGCTGAGTTCCGGAAGAACAATGCGGATGAACTTGCCTTGCACGGCGGGATTCAAACCGAGATTACTTTTTTGGATCGCCTTTTCGATCGGCTGAATGCTGCCGTTGTCCCAGGGTTGGATCATGAGCATGCGCGGCTCAGGCGTGGTGATGCCGGCGAGTTCGCGCAGGCGCATCATCGATCCGTAAACTTCCACCATGATGTTCTCAACGAGGGACGGCGAGGCTTTGCCGGTGCGAACACCTGCAAATTCCTTCTGCAACACCTCTTCCGTTTTGATCATCTTTTCTTCCGCTTCGAGGAGAATGTCATCCAGTGCCATAATAAAAGTTCAAAGTTTCAAGTTTAAGGTTCCAAGTTCAACGGTCCGAAGTTTTACAAATTAACTTTAAACTTCAAACCTTGAACTTTGAACTCGGTCACGAGGTGACCAAAGTTCCAACTTTTTCACCCATTACCACGCGCTTCAAATTATGCGCTTTAAACAGGTCGAAAACGATAATGGGCATCTTGTTGTCCATGCAGAGCGAGAAAGCCGTTGAATCCATGACCTTCAGCTGCTTTTGCAGGGCATCAAGATAGGAAACCTGGGCGAATCGCTTCGCATTGGGATTTTTCTTTGGATCGCTGTCGTAAATGCCATCCACTTTCGTGGCCTTCAAAATGACTTCAGCTCCAATTTCGTTCGCGCGCAAGGCGGCAGCGGTGTCCGTGGAAAAATAAGGATTCCCCGTGCCGGCGCCGAAAATAACCACGCGGCCTTTTTCAAGATGACGTTCCGCACGACGGCGAATGAACGGCTCGGCAATCTGCCACATCGTAATCGCCGTTTGCACGCGCGTGGCGATGCCACTTTTTTCGAGGGCGTCCTGAAGGGCGAGAGAGTTAATCACCGTCGCCAGCATTCCCATGTAATCCCCGGTAGCGCGATCAATGCCGCGTTCGCTGCCAGCGAGGCCGCGGAAAATATTTCCGCCCCCGATCACAATCACCACCTGCACGCCGAGTTCGCGCACTTCCGCGATCTGTTCCGCCATGCTTTGCACCGCCGCCGGATTGATGCCTGCGCCCTTCTCGTCTCCAAGCGCTTCCCCGCTGAGTTTTAACAAAATACGGCGATATTTAGGGGCGGCGGTTTTTGATTTCGGAATTCTGGATTTGGAAGCGAGCTTCATGGCGCGTCGAGTTTCTAACAGTGGGAGAGACAGCCGTCAATTCCTGTAAAACCTTTTCCGGATATGGGAAGGAAGCCGGTTGGAGCCCACCTCATTTTTTCGGCTGATTGCCTTTATCAAACATCTGCTGCCAAACGGGAAAATTTTGCGGACGATCCGTCACGGAAACGGTTCCTTTAGCGGGCTGCCAATCCTGGATCGACCAGAAGACATTCTTACTGAACGCGTTCATCGCATCCGTGCAGAAACTCTGGAACCCTTCTGTCGTCAATAAACTGTTCGTAATGGTAAACGTTTTCGTTTGCACAAAACCCGTTTCCGCCAACCCCACCCGGTCTGCCGCGCAGGACTCAAATAATTCCTCACGCGTCGGTTCGCCCTGCATCCAATAGACCAGGCGGTCAGCGAACGACTTTTTGATGGGAGTTCCTTCGCGGGTCCAATGCTTCATCAAAAAATGCTGGTCGGTGGTCAACGACCATTGATGATAACGCGCCTTTAAAGGCTTGGGCCAAATGGAAGTCGTCACCAGCAGCAACAGCAGCAAAAGTGGCAACGCCAACAGAGTCCAGAGGGCCAGTTGTTTTTTGGAGACCATAAGATCCGTGGAAAAGTTCACCATACTGGAGGCTTCGCGCAAATAAAAAAACCGGACTTCAATTGAAGTCCGGTTTGCTTAAAGAATCTTCAGATTACGCTCCAGTCGATTCACCGACCTGGAAGCGCACGAAACGGCGAACGGAAATTTCGTCACCGAGCTGCTTACCCACAGCCGCGACGTGTTCCTTGACCGTGATTTCGGAATTCTTCTTCACGAAACCTTGTTCCAACAAGCAGACGGTCTGGAAATATTTGTCCAGCATACCCTGGAGAATCTTTTCCATGGCCTGGGCTGGCTTGCCTTTCAAACGATCCGACTGGGAAGCGATTTCGCGTTCCTTGGCAATGACGTCCGCGGGAACTTCTTCGCGTTTCACTGCGGTCGGATTCGCGGCAGCAATCTGGAGCGTGATGTCGCGTACGAGTTGCTTGAAGTCTTCCGTTTGCGTCGTGGCTTCTTTGCCGGCGCCAACTTCCACGAGCACGCCGACCTTTGCGCCGGTGTGGATGTAAGCGGCGACGAGGCCGTTGCCTTGCACTTCGATGCGATGATTGCGGTTGATACGAATGTTTTCACCGATCTTCGCCACGGCGGCAACGCGATCTGATTCGACGTCCGCCGAAGGATTGTTCGCGAGCTTCTTGGCAACTTCATCACAGAAAGCTTTGAAGCTGTCATTGCGGGCGACGAAGTCTGTTTCGCAGTTGATTTCGACAAGGATACCAACTTTGGAACCGGGAGCGATGTATTGGGCGATAACGCCTTCTTTCGCTTCGCGATCGCCCTTCTTGATGGCGGTCGCAGCGCCTTTTTTGCGCAGAATGTCCACAGCGACATCGAAATCACCATTGGATTCGGTAAGCGCTTTTTTGCAATCCATCAAACCGGCGTTCGTTGCTTCGCGCAGTTTACCAACAAGAGCGGCAGTAATTTCAGCCATAAAAGTAATTCCTAAGTGTTAAATAAAGTTGTGTCTGAAAATGGCGAACGCGGAGCAATGCTCCGCGCTCGCATGAAAGCTTCCCTTAAGCTGTGACAGCAGCAGGAGCAGGAGCAGCGGCTTCGGCTTTTTCTTCGCCTTCGTTCATGCTCTTGCGACGGGCATACTTCGCTTCGTATTCCGCCTTGGCCTGGGTGATCGTCTGAACGACCGTGGTCAGGATCAAGCGAACGGAACGGATCGCGTCGTCGTTACCGGCAATCGGATAATCAACGAGGTCAGGATCGCAGTTCGTGTCAACGATCGCGACAATGGGGATCTTCAGGCGACGCGCTTCGGCGATCGCATTGTGTTCGCGCTTGACGTCAATGACGAACATGGCGGCCGGGAATTTTTCCACGGTGCCACGGAGACCATCGAGATACTTGATGAGACGTTCCTTTTCGCGGCGATAAACAGCTTGTTCCTGTTTGCCGTAGTCGTTGATGCTGCCGTCAGCTTCCATCTTTTCGAGCTGTTTCAAACGGCCGATCGACTTCTTGATCGTCTGGAAATTCGTTAAGGTGCCACCGAGCCAACGTTCAGTGACGTGGTATTGATCGCAAACCTTGGCAGCTTCTTTGACCACTTCCTGCGCCTGCTTCTTGGTGCCGACGAAGAGAACTTTGCCACCTTTGCCAACCGTCTTGCTCAAGAATTCACACGCCGTCTGGAGCTGGGTGAGAGACTTGGAGAGGTCGATGATATGGATGCCGTTGCGGGCTTCGAAGATGTATTGCTTCATCTTCGGGTTCCAACGCTTGGTCTGATGTCCGAAATGGACGCCAGCGTCCAACAATTCCTTGATACCGATATTTGTCATTTTTCCTTTGTTGAAGACTCGGTTTTTAACGAGCCATCCCGCGGAACACGGGATTATTATTTAGTGTTATTGTGGCCGCCCTGCTTCACACGAAGCCGGATTGAGGCCGTTTATCTCTCCATGGCGAAACACAATTTCACCACGAAAAGGAGCGGGAAACTACGTGAAAACCCCGGGATGAGCAACAGTTATTTTTGCTTCTCCACGCCCACCCGGAAGACCTTTTTAATAATAAAACGGATGATTTCGAACCAGAAGTTCAGGCCAAAGGAGACCGCCAGGGCCGGCGGAAACGTTTCAAACCGAAACCGATTAAGACCAACGATGATCGCAGCCCCGAACAGGACCCTCAATCCAAACCATCGCAGCCAGCTTTTTAATTCCGAATGGTATTGTTCAACGCGTTGTTTTGCCTCCTCGCTCTGCCGCCCGATCAGGTCAAGGGCCAATTCCACGTCTTCGGTCCGGACAGCGAGTCTCACGCCGTGTGCTCGCGTATTTCCGGGATCCAGAAGAAAGCCTGCGACATCTCTCAGTTCCGCTGGAATGTCATGGGCTTCAAGCGTCGCCACGTCCAGGTCGGCGCTGCCGAGGTGGGAATAGCTTCGAATCACGGTCATGGCTGGGTTGTGGGAGGGGGCCTGCATGGGAGAACTGTGGCGTGGTCCACTGATCCTTAAAAGAAAAAAGCCGCCCATACCAAGGGAACTGTTTAGACCATTCTTTTTCCCTTTTTTCTTCCGATTCGGTGACGATGTCCCGCCACTGGTTAGTCTACGTTGCTGCGGGTCACAGACCCGCGCTCCGGACCGCGGGTCTGCGACCCGCAGCGATGTCCGACTCACCTCGCGTCCCGGAATTTATTCTTGGCCACCCTAAAACGTCCCAATATCACTGTGCGCGAGCAACGTCACCGCCGGTACTGGACGTCCGTTGAGTTCCGGGTAGTGCCTCCAGGGAGTGAAGAGCCTTTCGGTAAACCAACTGTTTTGCAGCAGCTTACCAATGACTTTATGGTCCGGGAGAACGAGGGTGAACAGCTGTTCACCCGGAATATAAGGAAGATAATAATCTGGGAGACCGGATTTAGGTCCCTTGACGAAATGCTTGTTCCCGGGTTGATGAACAATTCTCCATTCCCGTTCTTCCACGAATTCAAGCGGCAGCCCGAACTTCCTCTTGAACGTTTGCGCATCCACGGATGCCGGTGCTGGTTTCTTTCGAGGCAGCAAAGTCAGCGCACCAATGGGAACCTTTACGCTTTTCTTCCTCTTTGCCCTTTTGAGCCGAATCATTTTGGCGAAATGCAGCAGGTAATTCAGTTCATCGAAGCCTGAAACCCCGGGCTTCGGTGTCCAATCGCCGTTTGCATTCTGAACCGCGAACGCTTCCAGCAACTTGAAGGCGGAACGAAGGAAGTGCCCCTTTTCGTTGTGACGAAAATACGTGACCGATTGGCCCCCGCGTTCGATCACCCAACGCTTCGGAAACCCAAAGCCCATTCTGCCGTACTCCACCGTGTGCGGGAGACTGTCACCCAGCGACCACTCCGTAAAACAACAGATCGGCGCTTTCAGCGGAAAAACCTGTTCTCGAAATTCCAGTTCTTCGGGAAACCGTGGAGATTTCACCCAAAGGCCTTGTTCCAGACTTTTCCGAACTCGAACCAGGCATTCCTTAACCAGGGCATCGGAATAAACCTTCTTCTTTCCATTCCTCTTATCCAGGTCACCGCCCATCCAATAGAACAGTTGTTGTCGATGAATATTCCCCGAAGGCTTATTTTCTTTTCCTGTTTTCATAACGTCCGATGAAACACACCTTCCCCCTTATCCCCTGATTGCTGCGTCAAAGAAACAGAATTTTCTGGGGAAATCGACACCTCAGTTCCACCCGCTCATCGGAACTCCGTCAGGAGTGAACTGTTTTTAGAGAGAGATTTGAAAACGCCCAAAGCTCCGTAGGAGCGGCCTTTTGAAAATAGAGTCAAAGAATCACAGGTCACTCCTACGGGAGCTCACTTCGCAACCGGATTTGGTTCTATAAACAAGTCACGCCGACGGTGTTCGCTTCATCATCCCCCAATTTTTTTCGTTTCGACGACTACCTTCTCCATTTACTGTAGATACTACGGATTGACCCATTTTTTAGATTTGAAAGATCTCAACGCATTTGTTGCCTGCTCTCTGACATCGCCATCAGAATCCTTCAAAGCGCTTTCAACGATTGGAATCACCTCTTTGCTCTCTCCTGACATCGCACTCAATGCGACCACAGCAAAAACCCGCAAATACGGATCGCCATCCAAAAGAACGTTTTTATAGATAAATATACGAGTAGCCATATCAAGTTGCACCTTTTTGTCCTGCTCAGCCTTACAGAGAGCAACCATTACCTGTTGACGCATAGGATTTGTACTCGCAAGGCCAGCAACCGCAGCCCTTGCACTGTTCGTGCTTATCGCAAAAAGCGAAATAGCAGCAGCAAAGGCGCGGTCGGATGACAGTTGCGTCAATAGAGTCGGAACCGCCGGCTCTGCTTTGGATGCCAGCAAATATAAACCTGCGTAACCCCTTGCCTGCAATGTTTCGGCGGGGGGATTGCGAAAAATCTTCGCTTCGGCTTCGCTTCCAAGTCCACGAACGAAAGTTCGTATCGATCCATCTTTTTTCTTTGTAAGGTCAATGCAACGCACGGCCGCATTTGTCCCGAAATGATCCAGAGCTCGTTCAATTTCCCGCACTTGTGCCTGATGCCGTATCAGATCTCCCTTGCGGAGCGAAGCACAACGCTGCAACCATTCATCAAGAGTCCATCCATTGAAACGTTCGCCATTCCGCGGCATTACGTAAGCAATGACCACACCAAGCAGTGCTAAAATAAAAAATAGCCCGACTTTTTGATTCTTACTCAATATTCCGAATCGTCTCATTTCCTAAACTACGTGGCGATTTTTCATAGTATCTAGTTATTGAATTCACATAAAAATGTCGGTTCTTAGCCTAAAGGGGTCAGTCTTGAATGGCACTTAGATAAGTGCATGTCTTCGATGTGTTTTATGCTGCATTATTTCCGGAACCTGAGATTTTGCTTCCGTAATCAATCTGCTGCTGTTGGTCGAAGATTTATCACTTCGGTCCAATTGAAAAACAATTCCAGTTTGCAAAAGTTTCCATCCAGTGTTCTCGTTTAACTTCCATTCCAAAATGAGCCTCATCAAAATCGAGCACCCTGTTTGAAATCTCATTAAGGCGAGGTCTAGGGACAGGCTTTAAAAATTCACAATCAAGACAAACTCTATTAAGAGACGTCACTGCGAAGTCACAAATTTCAGAAATCTCCCTTAATAAGGTTTTGGTCTTTTTCCGTAACACTAATGCCTCGCGTTCGGATCTTTCTCCATCTTCTAAAAATTTGAAACGATCTAAAAGGGCTAGTGTCACAGGCCACTGCAGGTGCGGTATATATATTACCTCGGTGAAGCGTTTTTCCTGAGGAACCTCTTCATTTCGGGAGGCGATTTCAGCCAACTCCTCAATCGAGATCGCTTTGAGCGGAGGGCCACCTTCTCCTAAAAAAAGAACCCCTTTATTTAAATAAACCTCTTTGTAGCTGCGCTCAACCAAAGCCTGTGCGTCAAAAAAGTCGTATATTCGTTTTTTGAATATTTCGTACCGTTCATCATCAAGCATCAACTCGGAGCTGGTCCATTCTTCGCGGGATTCTCGCTGAAATAAGGTATGCATGCGCCAACAACCTGGATGAAAAATGTATATCGAATCAGGGATAAAAAGTAGCTTTTTATTTCTTCCGCAACGCCCTACCACCCAAGGTTGCTACGAAGTTCTATTTCCCAGGTAACGCCTCTCGACGCACCCTGGGCCAGACCCGAATGGCACTTAGTTAAGGAAACAAAAATCATATTTCCGAGAGCGTGCATCGCAAAACACATCGAACAATGGCACTTATCTAAGTGTCATTCAGGACTGCCCCCTTTTTACGGCAAACGCCACTTCTTTTCATCGCGCCTAATGGGCTGTAGCTGGCGCTACATTATCTTCTATTTACCAAGTCTACCGAACCGAATCTTTATCGGAAGACTAGGAGATCCCTCTTTGAATGCAAATTTGAACGTGTATGAATCATCATATAAAATCGTCATCCGGCTAGCGGTATTCGTTTGCACCAACGGACCCCGAAATATCTCTACTGTAGAATTTGTTGCGAGAGTAATATAATTAACATAATTATTCGAATACACGTGAAATTTCATCTGATGCTCATTGCGATTTATCACTGATATAGAGACCGCATCAGCAGCAAACGCCTCTCGATTAGTTTTTTCCATTTTGAATTTGAACTGGTAGTCGTATGGGCCCGCCATTTCAACAGAATATTCTTTATTCAGATCATCAATCCGAGAAATGGAAGCGACCTCATAAATAACTCGCCGCGAACATCCGATAATTGAACAAATAAATAAAAGGCATACGAAACGATACGTGTAAATCTTCATAGATTTCTAGTTTAAAAGTGTGGGCGTATAGCCCGGATAACCAATCTCATGTGGCATAAAGGGGTCACCCATTAGTGCTGGGAGTCAACAGGCAAAACGTTATCTGCCT
>CBHTTJ010000183.1:0-12001 GCA_966095605.1 uncultured bacterium
CATTTTTCCCCTATCTCCGTGGACAGAGACAAAAAGGGGAACATTTTTCCCAATACCCCGGAATCTTCCCAAAAGAGGACCATTTTTTTCCATATCTCCAGAGATCATGGCAATTTGCTTCCATGAACGTCGTCATCCAGGTGGAGGACGACTCCAGACCTGGTCTTTGACCTCAAAATACAGGGACATTATTTTTAGACCTGCCTTTTTCAGACAAGATCCCGAGATATCGAAAAAATCATTGCCCTTTGGCACTCCTTCACACAGATATTGTTAAAACGGCTGCCAAAGTCCGAATCTTCCGGAGATTGTCGGAAAAAACCTTCCACTTTTGGTAACATCTCCAGGAATATTTTTATTTTGGCTCTTCTTTTCCGAATATTTCCAGGGATTCTCCAAGAAGGGCTAGCTTTGGTCATCGGGTCCCTTTGCCATGAATTTAGCCAGCGCTCTTTTTTCGTCCTATTTGCGTTTCCACCAGACCATCCACTCCAGGCCGGTACGATTTGGATACGACCGCGGCACCCAGTTCTCCAACATCTGCAATTCGGGGGAAAACCGTTTTTCGATTTCCTCGCGAGTCGTTCCGAACGGCGGACCGTCTTTATCCGGAATCAGGTAGTAAACCGCCAGAAATTGTCCACCCGGTTTCAACCAGCGAAGAACCGACTGCACATAATCGCCACGCTGCGAGGGATCAATCGCGCAAAATAGCGTATGCTCGAAAAGCCAATCGAAGGGCTGAGCCGGTTTGTCGGCTAGAAAATTGGAAAGCGCAAAGGTGGCGCGCAAGCCGGCTGCCTCCGTTCGTTCCCGCGACAATTTGATGGCCGACGGGGCGAGGTCAAAGCCATACGCATCAAAGCCAGCTTTGGCCCAGGCGCGCACGTCGTGACCCGTCCCGCACCCCGGCACCGCCACGGTTCCACGCGGCAGATCCTTGTGTGTCTCTAAAAAATCGACGAGGCCCGGCGAGGCTTCTCCTTTCTCCCACGGCATATCGCCAGTCTGATAACGCTCTTCCCAATTGGATTCGCTCATACGCTTATCTATGAACCCGCTCGGCAATTGTGTCCAAACTTACTATTTCAGCGCGATCACCAGCCTGTTTCACCAACCGGCAAATTAAATCGATGGTTCGAAATTCCGGGTCCTTCGCGGACAATACCGCGGGATGGGACAGAAAATCGAAAACCGCCCCATGCTCGATCGTCCAGTTCAATGACCGCTCAGTCGCCTTGAGAAAATCTTCCAGCTGCCAACGGCCATTGCGAAACGCTCCAATATCGCTGATCGGCGCCATCGGGATTTCAATCAATCCCGTGGGATAAACAAATGGCTGCGCTGCCGCCTGCGCTTTCACGATGCCTTCGATTATCTTTTCGGTGGGTGGAGTTCCTGGAGGCTCGCTGTTGGGATGCGCGGGATACTTGCCGCTCACCCATTTGAATCCAAGGTCCAGCAGCATCCGTTGCAAATCTTCGCGACCCCGCAAACCATCGGCGAAACCACCCGGCGTCCGAAAGCCCGCCGCGTCGATTCCAAGCCGCGATTTCAAAGCGACGTTCGTGAGGCGAATATTTTCGCGAATGACTTCGCTGACTTTCCTGCCCTCGATCAACCACGGCGCTCGCTTGAACTTGAATTGGATTTCCTCCGGCTTTTGCGCGAGCAGATAAACATGATCGTAAGTGTGATTGCCAATGCTGTGGCCCATCGACGCGATTTCTTTGAGCCAGCTGACATCCTCCTGCTCGAGTGCCGCGCCGACCAAAAAGAAATGAACCACACCCCCCGCGGCCTTCACGCGCCGCGCGGCCTCGACGGCATATCGTTTTGTCGTATCGGTAAGATTCCCCTTTTCGTAATCCCAATGAGTATCTTCCCACGCCGGGAAATTCCTCGCCATTTCAAGATCGAGCGAAATTGCGATGGCGGCTTTTTTCAGAGAGCCTTCGCTGTTCCTATTTTGCGCCAACAAGGTAGGCGCCATCGCCGCCGCACCGGCCACCGCCGCGCGATGCAGAAACTCGCGTCGAGACCATTCGCTTTTCATTTCGCTGCCACCTTTTCGGGTTCGAAACGAATCCAGGAAATCTGCGTGATCAATTGCGTGAGCGACGCAAACGAGAGATGCGCACTCGTCGCAAAGCGAGGTGTCGGGCTCGCCGGAAATGTTGCCAGCGTGGCGTCGCCGATCAGGAACACGTTAAAATCCTGCGAAAGATTCGCGAAACCTGCGCACGTTTTTTCGTAACACATGTCCGTCGAGTAGCCAGCGAGCAGGATGTGACGAATGCCGTGATCCCGCAGAAATTTCCTCAGCGCCGGGTAACCCTGCGGATCGTAAATCAAAACATCATTCGGATCGACGTCGATATCGCTCGTGACCGGAATCGGCAATTCCCAAAAGCCCGGAGGATCGTATCGACCGCTATGAGCGTCGAGGCCCGGGAATTTTTTGAAGTAATCCGCCACGGTTTTTTCTTTCGATAGACTGAAAGATTCCGGCAGGCCCTGTCCGCGGTAGGAAAAGCTGCTCAGCTTCGCCTTCAATTCCTTCGCTCCTTCTTCCCGCTCCTCCTTCGCCGGCGTGTGATTGATGGAACGATACATTTTTTTCCGAATCGGATCCTCATCGCCGATGATGCTATAGAGGACGAGTCCCACTTTGCTGCGCAGTGTTTTTAAAAACGGATTGATCACCTCGCGCGTGTGTTTTCCGGCCATGTGATTTTTTTCCGGCGTGCAAAAATCCGCGACCCCCGCTGGTTCCGGAGTGGTCCACCCCTGGCCGTCATCAATGCCCCATGGATGCACGACGATCACGGCGGTGTCGCGTGCGCGCAGGCGATTGGGCATTTCTATAATCCCGCGCGCATTGTAAGAAAAACGCCAGGCGCGCACCGATAAATCAGCTCCTTCATCATTCACCAGGATCGGCGCCTCATAGCGATTCGTTTCTCGAATCGGCTCGACCCACATCGGATGATCCGCCAGCAACGGTTTCGGATTTTTGATCCGAGTCAGGCGATTTTGATAAACACGATCTTCGGCGGACACCATTTGTGCTGCTGCGATCGCCATCAATAAACCGGCGCGGAGTATCAACGTGGGTGCATTCATAAATTCATTTCTTTGCTGTCGAGACGCCTTCGCTTTGCAAATAAGCAAAGAGATCGCGGCGTTCCTGCGGGGTCAGCGGATGTAAAAGCCCTTCGGGCATTAAGGAGATCGAGGATTCTTGCAACGAAACCACGTTGTCCCGAGAAATTGTGGTCCGTTCATTTTTCGCCGCGACGAGCGTGATGTTGTTGGCCGTCTGTTCGACGATCAAACCGCTCAAGTTCCGCCCGTCTTTTAGTTCGATGTTGTAATTCAGAAATTCTTTCCGAATCACGGCGCTTGGATCAACGATACTCGTCAAAAGGAAATCTTTATCGTGCCGATTGGCATGCGTCAGTTCCGGTCCCACTTTTTCTCCTTCACCAAAAAGTTCATGGCAAACAGCGCACGTTTTCTGAAAGACAGTGCGACCGGGCGTAACATTACCAGCCGCGGCCCGCAGGTCGTTGTTGAATCGTCGTATGTCAGCCAATTTTTCTTCCGGCGTTCCGCGGCCGATGTTGCCCCACAATTTTTTGACGAGTTCGTTCAGCTCTTTGTCGTCGAATGTCGCCACCTTTTGCAGTTGATCCACCGCCACTTCTTCTTTGGCGAATCGGCCCGACTCCACGCTCAACAAAAAGACATGCGCCCATGTTTTACGGCTCAGTAGAACATCGCGCGCTTTGCTGCGGACAGCGGGCGTCATCTGCGGATAATTGGCAAGAATCGTCCGGACATCCGCGTTGGCAATTTGCTGGATCGCATCGAGGGAAGCGAGTTGAACGGCCTGCGGCTGATCCAACGCACTCGCATTGAGGAGAACTTTCGTCGACGCCGGGTCCGCCATTTCACCGATCAATTGAAGCATTCCAATTCTCAGGGCGGCCGCGGCGCTCTTGTCTTCGGCAAGCGTTAAGGCCTTTTGCCATGCCGGTTCGTAATGCAGTCGTGCCAGGAGTCGAATAGACGTTTCGTCGGAAGCCAAAACGTTCGTTAATTGCTTCTGCAACAAATCGGGCAGTTGATCCAATTTCGTAATTTGTTTTTCTTTCGGCTCTTCGCGCAAACCCTCCTCAATCGCGCGCAATAACGCCGCTCGCTCTTTCGCCGCCGGCGCCGATGCCAGAACTTTGCCCGCGGCCGACAATGTTTCTGCGCTGCCTTCCGCGGTATAACGTCGGACGACGCGTGGGATAATTGTTTCGCGCATCAACTCTGATTGCCACGCGCCGGCATTCGTGCAGGACTCCACCACCTGCGTCACATTGGAAAGGCAATGTCTCTCCACGGTCCACCAATGCAGTAGCGGCAATTGCGGATCTTTGTTGTCGCCCTCTCGTTCCACCTTGCGTTCAAGCGCGAGGCCAATTTCCGGCCGGAGACGCTTGGCCGTGCAGATCAATTGGCTGCGGACCATGATGTCGTTTTCCGACGCCGCGATCTTCAAAAGATGCTCTTCCGACGTCGGTGAGATTTCATTTTGATCGCCGAGGTAACGGACGGCCCACTTCCGAATCTTCGCCGAACTGTGATCCAGGCAATCGTTCAGAAATGCTTCATCCGCACCGCCACTGACATAAAGCGCCCACAACGATTCCAGTGCGAGATGGTCGTCCTTGGTTTCGAAGACCTGACCGCGCAATTTCGGGTAAACCGTCACGTCACGGCGGTCGCCTAGAATTCTACGGGCCTTGCGGACGAACCAATCGTTCTTGCTCGACAGAAGTTCGATTAATTTCTCGTTGGAAAACTGCGCCACATCGAGGGAGTAATTAATTTTGTAGTCGCCGTAAGAAAGTTTGTAGACGCGGCCGTTACTGGTGTCCCAGTCGGCATCAGGATCGGGATGCGCGGTTCGTTTGTCGTACCAGTCCGCGAAGTAAATAGCTCCGTCCGGGCCCATCGTGGCGTCGCAGGGCGCGAACCAGCTGTCGTTGCCGGCGAGCAATTCGCCGCCGTGCAATGTTTTGAACGAGGAGCCGTTGCGTGCAAATTTACTCCAGAGAATGCCGTGGCCCAGGGTGTCGACGTGAATGTATTGGTTCCGGAATTTTTCAGGAAATGCCTCCCCTCTATAAATGATTCCACTCACCGTCACGTGACCGCCCACGAAATTGTCGTGTGGCATATGATCGATGAATCCGTAGGCGTACGGATTGTGCAGCGCCCCATGTTTGCCAAATTGTTTCCAATAATACGCTCCCTGAACGGCGTGCAATGCGCGATACCCTCCGAAATTCGTGCAGTAAATAATATTCCCATCTTCATCGAAATCGAGGCCCCAGGAATTACCGCCGCCTTCACAAAATAACTCGAATCGTTTCGTCAACGGATGATAGCGCCAGACGCCTTGCTGGAATTCGATGCCACGAATGTTGGCGGTGACGGTGCTGCCCTGGCATCCATACAGCCAGCCATCCGGACCCCACGTCAAAGAGTTTGCCACGGAATGAGCATCATCCATCCCGAAACCGGTCAGCAATACTTCTGGATCTGAATCCGGCACATCGTCCCCATTCTTGTCGGGATAAAAAAGAAGATACGGGACTTGCAGGACGTAAACACCACCGTTCCCAAACGCCAGGCCGCTGGCCAGATTCAATCCGGTGACGAAATCCTTCGCTTGTCGCGCATGTCCCTTCTCATCGAAGTCCGAAAGAATCGTAATGCGATCCGCGCCGCGAGGTCCTTTTGGCGGAGGTTCAGGCACTTTGTCATATTTCGTCCGGGAAAATCGGTCGACCTTCGCACGCTGCAGCCCCGCGGGATTTGGATATTGAAGGTATTGAATGACCCATAGACGTCCGCGGTCGTCGAACTCAACGCAAACCGGTTGACGGATCGTCGGTTCGCTCGCCACCAGCTCCACTTTAAATCCTTCTGGAACCTTCATCCGCTTCACGGCGTCTTCAGGCGAATAACCTTGTGCCAATGCCGCAGCCGTGAACCAAAGAGCAGCCATCCAACAGCTAAACGAACGAACGAACGTCATAATTTTCGGGTGTGCATTAATAGAAGTCTTTGTCGGTTCGAAAATTCAACTGAATAAAGTGCCTCTTTAAGCAATCATTATCGTTACACATATCATGAAACCCATTCTGAGCCTTTGCGCCCTGGCGTTTGCCTTCGCCTTATCAACTCACGCAGCCACTCCTCTAGATAAAACGACAAAAGTCGGGGGATTTCCGCTTGGTTGCCAGGCCTACTCCTTCAATCAATTCTCCGCGTACGAAGCGATCGATAAAACCGCTGCCACCGGTGGAAAGACGATCGAGTTTTTTTCCTGGCAAAAGCTCAGTCCGGAAAATCCCAAGCTGGAAGTGAACTCCACTTTGCCTGAAAAGCACATCGAAGCCTTAAAAGCGAAGCTCAAGTCGGCAGGCCTCCGCGCGACCAGTATGTATTTCGGCAATAAAGCCTTTGAAGCAAAGGATCCTGAAGCGGAACTGCGCAAAACATTTGAATTCGCGAAGAAGATGGATTTCGTGGCATTGACCGGCGAGCCACCAGAGAGCGGATTCGACCTCGTCGAAAAACTCTGCAAGGAATACGACATTCGTTTCTGCCTGCATAACCATCGTAAAGACGACGCGCATCCGAATTACAAAAATTGGGATCCTACCTATACGATCAACCTGATGAAGAATCGGGACAAACACATGGGCTTCTGTCTCGACACCGGGCATCTCGTTCGTTCGGGACTGAAACCGGTGGATGCACTCAAGACTTTGAAAGGCCGCGTATTCTCCCTGCATTTGAAAGACCCGATCAGCGCCGACGGTCACGATACCATCTACGGCGAAGGGATTGCCGACATTAAGGGTATTCTCAAGGAGCTGAAAAAGCAGAAGTTCGATGGTTTTATTTCCATCGAATACGAAAATTTCGGGACGAACTCTGTCCCGGATATCAAACGCTGCGTCGATTTTGTTCGCGCTGAAGGTGGCAAACACTAATTCTAATCCGATGAAACTGTTCTCCTGCCTCGCGTTGGCGACGGGTGTCTCTCTTTTTTGCTGTTCCACGTTTGCGGCGGAGAAAGGCCGTTGGTTCAAAGGAAACACTCATACGCACTCATTCTGGAGTGACGGGGATCAGTTTCCGGAGATCATTGCGGACTGGTACAAAACCCACGGCTACGATTTCCTCGCTTTTTCGGATCACAACTCCATTCAGGACGGAGAGAAGTGGCTTCCCATCAACGATCCGAACCGGCCCGGAATCGTTAAGAAATACGCCGGCCGATTCGGTGAAAACTATCTCGTGCGCAAGCAAGAGAACGGAACGAATTACGTTCGCCTGAAACGTTTCGATGAATTCGAAAACTTATTCCAGGAGAAAGGGAAATTTCTCCTGCTGCGAGGCGAGGAAATTTCTGCTCACGCCGACAAAGCGCCCATCCACCTCGGGGCAGTGAACCTTAAAAGTCTGGTCACTCCACGCAACGGCGCGGATGTGACGGAAGTCATTGAAAACAATCTGGCGGCGGTTTTTGACCAACGAAAGAAAACGCGCGTTCCGGTCTTCGCGCACGTCAATCATCCCAATTTTCAATGGGCGATCACGGCCGAGCAATTGATGCGGGTGAAAAACGAAAAGTTTTTTGAAGTCTACAACGGCCATCCTCACGTTCACAACGATGGCGATGCCACCCACGCCGGGAGCGAACGCATTTGGGATATTCAACTGACGAAGAGACTTGCGGAACTGAATCTTCCGGTTGTTTACGGTATCGGGACGGATGATTCCCATCATTACAACACCTGGGGCGCTCGCGAAAATAATCCCGGCGAAGGCTGGGTGATGGTTCGGGCCAAGGACCTGACCGCCAAAAGTCTCTTTGCCGCGATGGAAAATGGCGAATTTTACGCTTCCAGCGGCGTGACGTTGCGTGAGGTGCGTCGTGAAAAGAAACGTTATAGCCTTGAAGTCGAAGCCGAAGCGGGTGCGAGTTATAAAATTCAGTTTATCGGCACCCGCGTTGGATATAAACCGGAGGGCAAACCGGTTCTCGACACCAGCGGGAAGCCACTCGATGTCACGCAACTTTATGATGCTTCGATCGGCGAGGTTCTAAAGGAAGTCAGCGGACCCACGGCGAGTTATGACTTGACCGGTGATGAAATCTACGTTCGCGCCAAGGTGACGTCCTCCAAACCCAAGCATCCGGAAGTGGCGATTACGTCGAAGAATAAGAATTCAGTCGAAACATTCCAGTCTGCGTGGACGCAACCCTTGGTGAACGAGAAAGCTTTGCCTCAGCGCAAACAGTGATCAACCTCCGTTCACTCTTACGGCGCGGCTTTTGCGTTCCTGCAATATTGCCGCTTATTTTGTCGTGCTTTTGCCTTCCTGGCATGGCGGCTTCGCTCCCGTTTGTTGAAATTTCCCCGGACGGCACGAACTTTGTCCTCCACGGAGCCGACACGGTCTTTCATCCGCATGGTTTTAACTACGATCGCGACTACAAACTGCGATTGATCGAGGAATACTGGGACTCCGAGTGGTCCACAGTGGCTGAGGATTTCCAGGAAATGAAGCAACTCGGGGCTAATGTTGTTCGGATTCATCTCCAGCTGGCTAAATTCCTCGATTCGCCAACCAAAGCTAATCGCCGTTCAATTGCGAAATTGAAGAAGTTGCTTCAACTGGCTGAGGAGACCGGGCTCTACCTCGATATCACTGGGCTTTCGTGCTATCGCAAAGCAGATGTCCCGGCATGGTTTGAGAAACTGAACGAACAACAACGCTGGGAGGCGCAGGCCTCTTTTTGGAAAGCCGTGGCGAAAGCCTGCGCGAAGAGTCCTTCGGTCTTTTGCTACGATTTGATTAACGAGCCGATCGTCCCGGCTCAAAAGAGAACAGACTGGTTGGTCGCCGAACTCGCCGGATTTTACTACGTTCAGGCAATTGCACTTGATCCCGACGATCGCGAACGCTCTGCGATTGCCGTTTCCTGGACAAAAACGATGTGCGAAGCCATCCGTCGCTACGATCGCAAGCACATGATTACCATTGGACTCTTACCAGACAGCGCCGATTCGCCGAGCAGCTCCGGTTTTGAGCCCCGGAAGCTGGCTCCACTGCTCGATTTCATCAGTGTTCATGTTTATCCGAATTCAAAGCATTTGCGGGCAGACCTTGCCACCGTCCGAAAATTCGCCGTGGGTAAACCTTTAGTCATCGAGGAAACCTTCCCGATGACATGCAGCATCAGCGAATTGAACCAATTCCTCCTCGATGCCCAGCCACCGGCCAATGGATGGATCAGTTTTTATTGGGGAGAAACTCCCCGTGAACTGAAGAATTCAAAGAGTATTGCCGCGTCCATCTTGCTGGAGTGGCTCAAAACGGCGTTCACCGTAGCACATTTTCTCCCCGGTACGGGTTCTAAATGACGTTGTGAAAAACTTTCCAATTACTTTCCAACCATCCGTGAATAGTGTGCGCAGAAATTTAATAACTTCGACTAAGCCGACCTGCTGGTTGTTGCTGACAAAGTTATCAGGGAACCCTGAAGCCCATCTCAGGGCCGTGGATGATGCGTTTTCAGAGTTGTTTCGGTTATTCACACCCCTTAATAAGAATAGACTTTTATTTTCAAAGAAGATTCTATTAGAGCCTTCGGCCTGCGTTAACCACGCAGTCGAATCCGTGAGAAAGAAGTTATGCGTAAATTAATCTTGTTCCTCTTCGTAGTCGTTGCCTCGGTCTGCAGCAGTAACGCCATGATCATTTCGGTGATCAACAAAACCGATACCACAGTCACCCTTTCCAGTCCGGCCGGAGGATTGATGAGTGTCGATCCTGGTGCGACCAATGAAATCTACGTTCAGCTCTGGACGTTCAAGGCGACGTTATCTTTGCCTTACGACGATTCCCTCGGTTTCGAGCCCGCGACGGACACGTGGTTGAACTGGATGAATGACTACGTCATCACGGTGACCAAGGCCCGTTTCTGGAATGATCCGACCAAGATCGTCCGTGTCAGCTCAAAAGCGACGCATATCGAATACGTCACCGTGATCAACTCGACGTCGGAAGATATTCGCGTCATCGATATGAAAACCCATCGTTTATTGGGGATTGTCGCCAGCGCGAATAGCGAGGAAGGGTTGAATTTTCAAACATTTCGCATCGTGAACAAGGCCAACCTGATGTTCCGACACAGCTACAGTCCAACCTTGCGTCGAATTCCGACAGGACACGTGAATATCCCGTTGAGCGGCTTGTGGAATGTCACCGTCACTGAGCCTTCCGGTTTCCGCTTGCCGAACGGTGACGTCCTGAAGACGGAACTGACCCCGGCGCAGTAATTTGTAAAAGATTCGCAGAAAGACCTCCGCCTTCACCGCGGGGTTCTTTTTTCTTTCGGGCAGGAAGGTGCAAACCTTGACACTTCCGCGTGTTTCTTCTATTGAAACCCCGAATAAGAATAGACTTTTAGTTTCAAAAAAGTTTTCATAAGCGCGCCATGAATCTCGCCATAGCCAAAGATCAAATCATTCACGGGTTGCAATCGGTCCAGAATGTTGTCAGCACGCGCACGACGCTGCCAATTCTATCGAATGTTCTTTTGCGGGCGGAAGAAAACAGGCTTGAACTCACAGCCACGGACCTGGATGTGACGGTTACCTGCTCCGTTGAAGCCACCATCAAGAAGCCGGGCGCTACCACGCTGCCGGTGAAAAAAATCTATTCGCTGATCAACGCGCTGAGCAACCCCGAAATCGAATTTGAAGTTGACGACAAGAACGCCAGCAGCATTCGCGCGGGTTCTTCTTTCTACAAAGTCAACGGTTTGCCGGCCGAAGAATTTCCGCCGATGCAAAAGTTCAAGGAAAACAAGAAGATCACGCTGCCGCAGGAAAAGCTGAAGAGCATGCTGAAAAAGACTTCTTTCGCCATTTCCACGGATGAATCTCGCTACGTCCTGAACGGTATTTTCATCAGCCTCAAGGATCACAAGATGACCATGGTGGCCACCGACGGACGCCGCCTCGCCTTGGTTGACGAAGAAATGGAACTCGGCGATACCACGGGTGAATTCATCGTTCCGACGAAAGCCGTCAATGAGCTGGGCCGTCTGTTGAGCGACAAGGGCGAAGTGGAGATCAAGTTTTCCGAAAACCAGGTCGCGTTTAGCCTCAAGAACGACAAAGGCTTCTCGATTCTGATCATTTCCAAATTGGTCGAAGGCAATTATCCAAACTATCGTCAGGTCATTCCTGCTGAGACGAAGGAACGCGTTCCTTTGATTCGCGAAGAATTCCTCGCTGCATTGAAACGCGCGGAAATCATGACCAGTGACAAGGCGAACTCGGTGAAATTGCATTTCACCAAGAACAATTTGGCGATCACTGCGAATTCACCGGAAGTCGGTGAAGCCCGCGAAAGCATTGCCGTGAACTACAAAGGCAAAGAATTCGCCATCGCTTTCAATCCATCCTACATGATCGATCCGCTCACAGCGTTGAACAGCGAAGAAGTTTACCTCGAACTGATTGACGAACTCAGCCCGGGCGTTATCAAGACAAACGCGCCATTCCTCTACGTGGTCATGCCGATGCGATTGAGCTAAGGCGTTCACAAACGATTCTAAAGAAACCTATGAATGCGGCGGCTTAAAAACCGCCGCATTTTGTTTTCCAGGGGAAAATTTCGGCTTGAGATGCAAAAAAAGTGGCTCATTTGACCCTCTCGACTTTGTTCGATTTCGCAAGGTTACGTAATCTCAATTTTGAAATCATCAACCTCACATTTTCGACACGAGAGTTTGTCTAAACCATTTGCGTTCGAACGTTTAGCGATGCGCCGTAGCGCTAACGACACCCTCTAGACCGAAAAACGACCACCCTTTAGCGCTACGACGACCATTTTGACGACCAAAAAT
>CBHTTJ010000184.1:0-11989 GCA_966095605.1 uncultured bacterium
GTGGTGCCGCGCTTCTTGCCGCCTTTGGTGTCGTCACCGGGAATCGCTTCCGTTTTTACTTTCACTTTGACGTTCTGCACTTTGCTGCCACTGGGGCGGGCAACGTCGAGCGTCACGGTTTGGCCGACCTTCTTATAGGCGATCTGTTCCTTTAACTGGCGCGCACTCTTCACGGCGACGCTGTCGACACCCGTAATGATGTCGCCGGGCTTCAGGTCGGATTTCGCGGCTGGACCATCTGGGGCGATGCCTTCGACAATCACGCCATCTTCGACGCCGGGAACGGCATCATGATATTCGATGTCTTCCTTAAGACCGCGAATTTCGATGCCGATGCGGGAACGTTGGAAGGAACCTTCCTTGATCAGGTGTTCGAACACGACTTTGGCCAGGTTGCTTGGCACTGCAAAGCCGATGCCCGTTCCAATCCCACGAATCATGGTGTTGATACCAACGACTTCACCATAAAGGTTCACGAGCGGACCACCACTGTTGCCGGGGTTGATGCTCGCGTCCGTTTGGATGAAGTCCTGGTCAAAATAACTGCCCAAACCTTCGGCCACGAATTGACCTTCGAACGAACGGCCTTTGGCGCTGATGTGGCCGACCGTCACGCTGTAATCGAGATCGAACGGAGCGCCGATCGCGATGGCAAACTCACCGATGCGGGCCTGATTGGAGTCCGCAAACTTCGCGGCCGGCAAACCTTTCGCGTCAATTTTGATCACTGCAAGATCGGACTGTGCGTCGCGTCCCTGCACTTTTGCTTTGAACGATTTGCTGTCCTTGAAGCGGACGGTAATTTCATCGGCATTTTCCACGACGTGGTTGTTGGTCAGGATATAGCCATCTTCCGTGAGCACGACACCCGATCCACGGCCCATGGAGCGGCGACGCTGTTGTTGACGGGGGCCTTGTTCGCCGAAGAAGCGTTTGCGCAATTCCGGTGGGAGCGCGCCCCACCATTGCTCGCTGTCCTCATCCTGGTTGCCGTTCTCTTTGCCCACTACCGTGATGACAACAACCGAAGGGGAAATTTTATCGGAGACTTCAATGAAAGCGTTATTTAGCTGTTTCGCCAGATCGACGGCCGTCGAATCTTTGGCAAGAACGGCGGGGGTGGCTGTTGTCAGCAGGCCCGCTGTGAGCAGTGACGAGAATACGAGTTTGATGGAATTCATGTTAATCCTTTTGCAGTAACCTTGACCGAATCCGAGTTACCGTCTTTCAAGGTTCGATAGAAATGTAAGGCAAAACGTTCAAATTTCCTTGAGACGATCTGCTGTTTCGATTCCGCGCATTGACTTGGCGCTATACCACCGATAGTTTCCTTATAACTTTTACCGGATTCACCATGCTCGACGTCATAGAAAAACTGCTCATCCTTCAGGATCGCGATCGCAAAATCATTCGCACGAAGAACGAACTCGCGCACGTCGACCCCGAGCGTAAGAGTTTGCAGGCCAAACTGGCCAAGGCGCAGGAAACCCTCGAGAACGCCAAACTCCGTGGGAAACAGATTGAATCCGAACGCAAACGCCTTGAACTGGATATCGAAGCCTTGAAGGAAAAGATTGCCAAATATTCCGTCCAGCAGTTCCAGACCAAGAAAAACGAAGAGTTTCGAGCCATCGGCAACGAAATTGAAAACTGCAAGAAGCAGATTTTTGAACTGGAAAACAAAGAGATTGAATTGATGGAGCAGGCCGAAGGCGCGGCGAAGCAGGTTGCGGACGCGACGAAGATTTACAACGAAGACAAGAAGCGCATCGATGGCCAGGTCGCTGAACTCGCCGGTCGTGAAGAAAATTTGAAGAAGGAGCTGACGCAACTGCAATCGAACCGCGGCGAACTCGCTGCGGGAATCGATGAAGGTTCGCTCGCCCGTTACGAACGTCTTCTGAAAAACAAGGGGGAAAATGTTGTTGTCGGGATTAACAACGGTGTCTGCGGCGGTTGTCATATGAAGTTCCCGATGCAGATCATCGTCTCGTGCAAGAAAGACGAAGCCATTGTGACCTGCCCGAACTGCGCGCGGATTCTTTATTACACCCGCGACATGGACCTCGCCGTTGTTGACTGAAGTCAGAAGTCGGATGTCAGAGGTCGGAAGTCGGAGTTATATGGCTGAACAAATACTATCGTTTCGAGACCTGCGGGTTTACCAGAAGGCTTTCGAACTGCAGCAGGCGATTTTCAAGGCCTCAAAAACTTGGCCCGCAGAGGAGAAGTTTGCGCTCATTGGCCAGGTTCGCCGTTCGTCTCGATCCATCGGAGTGAATATTTCAGAAGCATGGGCCAAGCGAAAATACCCACTGCATTTCGTCAGCAAGCTGTCGGATTCGGACGGAGAATTGCAGGAGTCGTCGCATTGGATTTCAACGGCTCTGGCGTGCGGTTACATTTCTGAAAAACAGCAAACTGAATTTCAACAGCAAATAGATAACATTGGCGGAATGCTTGGAAAGATGATGGCGAAACCTGAGTCGTTCATTCCAAAATTCTGACCTCCGACTTCTGACCTCTGACCTCGTTACCTTGAACACACCTCTCGTCATAGCTGGTCGATCATTTCACTCACGTCTATTCGTTGGTACCGGAAAATACTGCTCTCCGGAAATGATGCGCGATGCGCTCGTTGCCAGCGGAAGTGAGATGGTGACCGTGGCGTTGCGTCGTGCGGATCTCAGCGGAAAGAAAGACCCGTTCGCGAACATTCTCGATTTTATTGATCCGAAACGGTTTCTCATTTTGCCAAATACTTCCGGAGCGATGAACGCTGAGGAAGCAGTGCGTCTGGCCCGGCTCGCGGTGGCGGCGGGACTTCCCAAATGGGTAAAATTGGAGATTCACCCGGATCCGCGATACCTGTTGCCTGATCCTGTCGAGACTTTCAAAGCAGCGGAAATTCTCGTGAAAGAGGGATTCGTTGTTTTGCCTTATATCAATGCGGACCCGGTGCTCGCAAAGCGGTTGCAGGATGTTGGCGTCGCAACGGTCATGCCCCTGGGTTCTCCGATTGGGTCCAATCGCGGCGTGGAAACTCGTGGACAAATTCGCATCATCATTGAACAGGCGACCGTGCCCGTGGTCGTCGATGCTGGAATTGGCGCACCAAGTCACGCGGCTGAAGCGATGGAAATGGGAGCGGACGCAGTGCTGGTGAATACCGCCATGGCAGTCGCCAGTGATCCTTGCCGGATGGCGACAGCCTTCAAAATGGCGGTGGAAGCGGGCAGGGCGGCTTACGAACTCGGCCTCGCGGGACAACAGCAGACCGCAAGCGCAACAAGTCCTCTCACTGCGTTCCTGGATTAACGTTATTGCGGGGCAGGTTGGCAGAAAAATCCTTCGCCTTTTTCCTGCGACAATGTTTCCATTCAACGCCATTTAGAGCTGAACATGACTGCAACAACTTTATCGGCTAACCGCGTCAAAAAACTGCTGGATACGGCCAGCAAGACCCGTGTGCTTGTGATCGGCGATGTCATGCTCGATCAATTCCTCTGGGGTCGTGTCTCACGCATTTCTCCGGAAGCCCCCGTTCCCGTCGTCGAATTTGACCGTGAAAGCTTTATGCCTGGTGGTGCCGCCAACGTGGCACGCAATCTGGCCGACCTGAAGGTGCATACGGAAATTTTTGGGATCGTTGGTAAAGACGATGCTGCCAAAAAGCTAAAGAAACTTTTCATCCAACAGGGCATTGGCTGTGCTGGCGTTCTCAGTTCGTCCGCCGCCACCACCAGCATCAAGACCCGCATCGTTGCCCATCAACAACAGGTCGTTCGTGTCGATCGCGAGAAACCGGGTGATCTGGATGCGAAAAGCACCTCCCGCCTCGTGGCCGCTGTGACTGAAAGCCTGGCTCGCACCGATGCGATCATCGTCGGTGATTATGGAAAAGGGGTTGTGACGCAGTCGTTGTTGAACGAGCTGAAACGCCTTTGTCAGGCCCGCGGCATTTGGCTGAGCGTTGATCCAAAACCAATTCACCGCCTTGATCTCAGCGGCCTTTCGTTGATCACTCCCAATCGCAAAGAAGCTTTTGAGTTGGCAGGCATCTCCGACAGCACGCGCGCGGAAAGTCCTTTCAAGGACACGAACCTCATGCAGGTGTGTGAAAAACTGTTGCGCGATCTGCAGCCGGCATTGCTGCTGATTACCCTGGGGGATCAAGGCATGTTGCTGTGTCAGCGCGGACAAAAACCGTTTCACATCCCGACGGTGGCGAAAGAAGTGTTCGACGTTTCCGGCGCCGGCGATACGGTCATCGCGACGTTCACCCTGGCCATTGCCGCCGGGGCTTCACCATTGGAAGCCGCCATCTTCTCCAATCACGCCGCTGGTGTGGTGGTGGCGAAGGTGGGTACTGCGACGGTCAAACCCGAGGAGCTATTGACACGCTTTCGTTCGCAGGGATTGTAAGCGTTAGACTATGCCTTCGATCAAAGCCGCAGCGATCCGAGCCATGAAGGGCCGCGAGAAAATCGCGGCACTGACTGCTTATGACTTCGCCATGACGCGGATGCTCGATCAGGCAGGCGTTCCTTTGCTGCTCGTAGGCGATTCTCTGGGAATGGTGGTATTGGGCTACGAGGATACGACGGATGTCACGATGGCGGAGATGGAGCATCATGTTCGAGCTGCCGCACGGGCCAAACCGCAGGGATTGCTTGCGGCTGATCTTCCTTACAAAAGTTACGAAACGGCGGAACAGGCGCTTGAGAATGCGCGTCGACTCGTCGCTGCTGGCGCGGAGGCAGTGAAGGCTGAAGGGGCGCAGGAGATTTTACCGCAAATTCGCGCGATTATTTCTGCCGGAATTCCTTTCCTTGGCCATCTCGGAATGTTGCCACAGCACGTTCGTGAGGAAGGGGGCTATCACATCAAGGGGAAAACTCAGACTGAACGCGAACATTTGCTCGAAGAAGCGAAGGTTCTTGAACAGGCCGGTGCTTTTGCCATCGTGCTGGAGTTGGTGACGCCTCCCGTCGCCGAAGAAATCAGCCGCAATATTTCAATCCCCACCATCGGTATTGGTTCCGGAAAAAATTGTGACGGGCAGATTTTAGTCACGACGGATCTGTGGGGAACTTCGCCGAATTTTATCCCGAAGCATGTGAAGGCGCGGATGGAAATTCCTGAGCACATGCGCTCGGCGTTGGCTGAATGGAAAAAGTCGCTCTGAGCCGCCTTCTTTTCTTTTCCACGGTCGCTCTGCTTAATAGACCTTCCGCAGGTTCGACGGCAAGATATTCAGTTCAGCACGATATTTCGCGACGGTGCGGCGGGCAATGACGATGCCTTTGTCCTTCAGCATTTTGACCACTTCCTGGTCGGACAACGGTTTCGTCTGATCTTCACCACGGAAAATCTCGTCGATCATGTCCTTCACACTCGTGTTGGAAATTCCCGCGCCATTGGCGGTTTGAATTCCCGACGTGAAGAAATATTTCATTTCGAAAATGCCCTGCGGCGTTTCGATAAATTTATTGGAAACCGCGCGGCTGACTGTTGTTTCGTGCACACCGACGACTTCCGCCACCTGGTTCATCGTCATCGGTTTCAGGAACGCCACGCCCTTTTCCATGAACTCGCTCTGACGTTTTACGATTTCCTTCGCGATGTTCAGAATTGTTTGTTGGCGTTGATGCAAACTCTTGATCAGGAATTTTCCGGCGCGAATTTTCTCGCGAATATATTCCCGCACTTCAGCTGAACTGTTCGCCTGGGCCATCAGATCCTTGTAGGTGTTGCTGATGCGAAGGTGAGGAATCTGTTCGTTGTTGTTTGTGACGGCATATTCGTCACCGACTTTGGACACGAACACTTCTGGCGAAATATATTGGTCGTTGTCCGGCAGGAAGTCGCGACCCGGACGCGGATCAAGCCGCCCAATGCGGGCGACCGCTTCCTGAACATCATCAATGCTGACGCCCAGTCCACGAGCAATATCCGGCATGCGGCGTTTGCCGAGTTGATCCATGAAATCTCGAATGATCTGATACTCCAGTGTCTTTTCCTGTCCCTTGCGCTCCAGTTGTAACATGAGGCATTCGCGCAAATTGCGTGCTCCGACTCCGGGAGGATGGAACGACTGAATGATCTTTAACATCTCCACAATGCCTTCCTTCGGAATGCTCGTGGAAAATGAAAGAGACTCAACAATCTGATCGGGTGAAAGGGGAGGATTCGAGTTCGGGCTGGGATTCAGATAACCATAATCATCGATATTGCCGATGATCATTTCGGCGATCGACCGTTCGTCATCCGGAATCTCCGAGAGGCGCATTTGTTCGAGAAGATTCTCCTGCAAGGAAGTTCCTGCCGTGAGGGAATCGAACATATGCTGGCGTCTTTCCTCAGCCTCAGCGCTCTGCCGCAAAGGAAGGTTCGACTGCGCGAAATGTTCACGCCATTCCTGATCCATTTGGGAAAGACGCTCAAATTCCGCCTGAAAATCGTCAGCTGGGCCGGTGTTCTTTTCCGTGGCAGGATCGAACTTCACATCGGCGGGCGGCTCCGCGAGGTCGGGTGCTTCGGCGGGAGGCAACTCCTCGCGGTCGCGTTTATCCTGCTGCTCCGTCTCAGCAACTGAAACTTCCTCCAGGACAGGGTTTTGCTGAAGCTCCTGTTCCACGAGTGCTTTCAGTTCGAGGGTCGGTGCCTGCAACAGCGCAAGAGATTGCTGGAGCTGCGGAGCAAGGACCTGTGAGAGGGTTTGCTTTTGTGCTAAATGTAAACCTTGAGCCACGAAGGCAGCTTAAAACAAGATTTACAGCTTCTCAAGCCAGAAACGGCACAATTTTTGCTTTTTCTTATTTAAGGGGAGCACTTCACGGTCATAACACCTTCAAAAGTTGATTTTCCAGGAAGAAAGAAGGTGGACACAAATTAGCACCAATTACGGAGCAAGGCTTTTGGCTAAGAAAAAATCTACAGCCATTCTATTTATCAAGGTTCCGAAAAAATTTTTGTCAAAACACTACCTGAATTTGTGTCTGGCCCTTCTTCGAAGTCGGATTTCTTCATTTTCGTTTTTAATTTTTTCTGATGCCTTGTTAGCCTCGGCTCGTGCCTGTTCAGTTGACGATTCTTGGTAGCGGTTCCGCTGGTAATTGCGCGTACCTGGAAGCGAACGACACGCGTTTGCTCATTGATGCTGGTTTCAGTGGACGCCAGATCCGTCAACGTCTTGCCACGATTTCCCGTGCTCCGGAAGGACTGCACGGCATTCTTATCACGCACGAACATTCCGATCATGTTGCTGGGTTGGTGGGGCTCGCCGCGAAGCTGGAGGTTCCGATTTATTGTAATCGCCTGACAAAAGACGCGATTCAATTTCAGTTTCGCCTGAAAACGGAGTTTCGTCTGTTTAACACCGGCGCTTCTTTTGAAATCGGTGATGTGTCCATCGACACGTTTTCGATCCCGCATGATGCTGCGGACCCAGTGGGTTTTCTGCTGCGCACGCCCTGTGGCAATGTTGGTTTTCTCACCGACCTGGGTCACACCACGAAATTGGTGTTGGAACGCGTTCGCTGCGCCAATGCGCTGGTGCTCGAGACCAATCACGATCTCAAGATGTTGCAGGAACATCCGCGTCGGCCCTGGAGTCTGAAGCAACGGATCATGAGTCGACACGGCCATCTTTCTAACGAAGCGGCGGCGGATGCTGCGGAAGCCGTGATGTCCGCTGAGTTGCGACACATCTACCTCGCGCATATCAGTCGTGATTGCAATGACCCGCAAATTGCTTTTCGTGTAGTGAGCGAACGTCTGAAGAAAATCGGCGCAACACACGTCCATGCCGAATTAACGGCCCAAGATACGCCGTGTTCGACCCTCTGCTGGAACGACCGCCCGGTTCCAATTCCGACGCCTGTGCCATCAATGCCGTTTATTCCCGTAGTCCCACCGCCACCATCTGCGCCGTCGGTTCATCAAGGCGAATTGTTTTGATCTATCGCCGCACCAAAGGAAGTTTTGGGATTTCCTTCATGCAAATAGGGCACAAGGGACAAATTATTCCCCACGCTTTGCCAGGTATTTCACAACCGCTTCGGTGCGAGATCGGACATGCAGTTTGTCGTAAATATTACGCAAATGATTGCGGACCGTGCCGTTGGCGATGGAGAGTTTTTCGCCAATCTCTTTGCAAAGATCGCCTTGTGACAAAAGTTCGAGAATCTCCAGTTCCCGCGCCGTGAGGTTTTCTGTTTCTTTGTTGGAAGGGCGTTGACGGAAAAATTGAACGACTTGCCGCGCGATGGACATCGACATTGGCGAACCACCCGCATGGACTTCGGAGATTGCTTCGATGATTTCCACGGGCGACGCGCGTTTGAGCAAGTAGCCGCTCGCTCCCGCCTTCAGCGAATCGAAAATGCGTTCTTTGTCCTCGTACGCAGTCAGCATCACAATCTGTGCTTCGGGTCGGAGATCCTTGACCTTGCCGGCACATTCAATACCCGACATGTTGGGTAAATTGATGTCCATGAGAATGACGTCCGGCCAGTCGCGCGCGAGATTCTTCAATGCGACTTCGCTGTTGGGGAAAGCGCCCGTCCAATGCAATTCCGGCGTGGCGCGAATCAACACCGAGAGCGTGTCGCGTACTTTGGCGTCATCTTCAATGATGGCAACCTTGATGGGCATGGATGGATTTCAAGGGCCGAATATCCCGCATCTGACATCCCGCTTCAAGCATCGGTTCGTGAAATCAGCTCTGAGGAGCGAAGAGAACGGGGGAAAAACGATCGAGAAGAGTGGCTGTCCGACATGGATTCGAACCATGACAAACTCCTCCAAAGGGAGTTGTGCTACCATTACACCATCGGACAACGCGGGAATAAATTACGCCATTGGCGTAAAAGGCCAAGCGAAATTTCTCCTATTTCATTCTACGCCTGGCCGAACGGCACGATCGCCGTCCAAAAGGTTTCACCAAACTTTTTCAGGAACTTTTCTTTCAGCACAATCGCTTCGGCTTCGTTGGATGTAAGCGCAAATGTGGTTGAACCACTGCCCGACATCAACGTGACGGCAGCGCCATGTTCGCGAAAGAAATCCTGGAACAACGCGAGCAACGGATATTTCTTCAACGCGGGCGCTTCGAGTGAATTGTAAATTTCTTTCGCGGCAACGTTAAGTGACTGCGTATTGAGCAACGTGACCAGATTGCGGGCGCGTCCGGGTTTGCCATTCAGCGCTTCCGGAAAGTTCGCAAGTTCCTTGTAAGCCCAGGGTGTCGAAATGCCGAAGCCCGGATGCACCAGGAAAATATAGCTGCCGCGCAACGCCGGAAAGTAATCGAGCGATTCAATCTTTTCGCCACGACCAACGCCAATCGCCGGTTTGTCTTGAAGGAAGAAAGGGATGTCTGAACCAAGCGAGGCCGCGATATCGTTCAACGCTGAAAAGTGCAGGGGAGAACCAAACAGTTCGTTCATCCCCAGCAGCGTGGTCGCTGCGTTTCCACTGCCACCGCCAAGACCTGCCGCCATGGGAATTTTCTTCTCCAGATGAATGCGCACGCCGTCGTTTATTTTATGCAATTTTAAAAAAGCATCGGCGGCACGATACACGAGGTTTTTCGAATCGACCGGAAGCGTCGGTTCGCTGCATGTCATCTGCAACCCATTTCCGCCCCGTGTAAACGTAATTTCATCAAACAATGGGACCGGATGCATGACGGTTTCCAATTCGTGAAAACCATCGGGTCGTTTCCCGAGGATGTTCAGGATGAGATTAACTTTGCAGGGCGATTTTTTGGTCATGGCAAAAGAAAAAGCGCCAACAAGAGTGTTGGCGCTGCGAAAAATTTGAAAGCTGAATCAATGTTCGTCAAACACGCGGAAGCGGCTGCCCGGAATGAACGGCGCCACTTCGCCACCGCTGAAACCAGTGTTGATATCCGTGGCGAACACGGTGTCGTCAGCCAGACCCGGTGCGTAAGCGGCCGGATAAACTGGATTTTCCGGGAAGAACATGGGTTCGTCGTACGGCGGGAATGGCGCGGTCACAATTTCGAGGGCACCGACGAAGGTGCGGCCGAGACTGCGATTGAAACCATGCAGAAAGCCCGTGGTGTAAGCGACATCCGGTCCATTATAAATACCGGTTTGTTCCATCGAACGATGAATTTCACCGCCACGAGCGAATTCTGTGATATTGCGGACACCACGACCAAATTTCTGTTCAGTGCCGGCGCAACCAGTGAGTAAAAGACCCAAAACGGCGCACGAAAAAAAGAGGGACAACGAACGTTGCATAGTTTCTTCAGAGCTTAACCATTGCGTCGTTTCTGTAAAGAGGCTTTTCGCTGATTTGCACCCGTTTACGGATTATTGCCGTTCGAGTTTAGCGAGGCGTTTTTTCTCCCGGCGTTCCCAGTACCAGGCAATCCAGACGCTCACTTCGTAGAGGATCTGCAATGGGATCGCCATGAGGACCTGGGTGACCACTTCGGGGGTCGTGAGGACGGCGCCGAGGACCAGGTTGATGACGATCATGTAACGACGCATCTTGGCGAGCGTCGCGTAGTCAAGGATGCCAATCTTTACCAGGACCAGGAGGACGACGGGCAATTCAAAGCCCAGACCCATTCCAAGGATAAATTTACAAACGAAATTGATGTATTCTTCCGCTCGCCATTGCGTGACATGGAAACCCATCCATTCCGAATATTGCCACGACGCCTTGAGTGCGACCGGCATCAAGATGAAATAGCAAAAGGACGCACCGATCAGGAACAGACTTAAACCGAAGCCGAGTCCCCAGTATGTATATTTCTTCTCCGTCATCCGCAGGGCAGGGAAGATGAAGCTGCCAATAAAATAAAAGAGAAACGGAGATGCGAGGGCAATGCCACCGTAAATGGCAATCTGCACCGCGAGGAAAAACGCCGCCGCTGGACCGAGATTAATCAGGTCGATGCGCTTCTTGTTCGTCAGCTGCTCCGGAACATTCGCGGTGGGTTTCAATCCGAGGAAAACATTCGATCCTACGGTCACCGGTGCCAGTTCTAGGGCAGTGTGCAGGTTGGTTCCAAATAAACCGGCTTGGTTTGTTTCCAGCACGAACGATCCCATTCGGTTGGTGCCGAGGAAAAAAGTGACGCTCGGTTGTTCCTCGGGCCCCTTATGGCCGGGACGTTTGAGGATCTTATCGATCGCTTTGAGCGCGAGATTTGTCTCCATGTGCTCCAACGGCCACGTGAGGACACTGACGAGAGTTGGAGCAGCGAATAGACAGAGAAGAAAACCGACCGCAATCGCGGCGGCAGACTTCATTAAGACCCAGCGAAGATCTTCGAGATGCTCGAGAAATGTTTTATTGGGCCCGCCTTCAGCGTCTACGTCGTACTGGGCGTTATAACTTTCTTCGGAATCGTTTTCCATTCGGGAAAAATGCGCCGAAGAATATTATTGCGGCTTGGAAGGAGCGGAAGAATCCGGAGCCGGGTTCGCATTTTCTTTGTTGCGAACTTCGGTGCCCTCGGGAGGGAGCTTGCGCGGCGCGGGCGCCGGCTGCTCATCCATCGCACGATTGATTTCGTCGGTAACTTCGTTGGAAGCTTTTTTAAATTCACGAATGCCCTGTCCGAGACCGCGGGCGAGTTCGGGCAATTTCTTGGCTCCGAATAACAAGAGGACCACCGCCAGAATCAGGACGATTTCACCGCCACCCAAACCTAACAATGCGAGCATGCAATTCATATTCTAGCTCTTTTCGACGTAAGCTTTCGTGGTGTTATTCTGCTTTTCGTCGTCGCCGCGCGAGGCTTTCTTGAATTCTTTGATGCTTTGGCCAAGACCGCGGGCCAAACCGGGCAATTTGCTGCCGCCAAAGAAAAGAAGAACAACAGCGAGGATCAACACGATCTCTCCGCCACCGAGCCCAAGCACGGCAAATGTAAAATTCATATACTGAGTCAAAATAAGTCAGGGCAGGCCCCGAGTAAAGCTCAATTGGCCTGCCCTGAAAT
>CBHTTJ010000185.1:0-11965 GCA_966095605.1 uncultured bacterium
GATCACTTACCTCCTATTCATCAAGCGATTGGACGACCTGCAGACGCTGGAAGAGAACAAAGCCCGCACGCTGAAGAAACCGCTCGAAAACCGCATTTTCCCGACCGGCAAAGACAAGCATCCGACCAATCAGCGTCCTTACGAAGACTACCGCTGGGCGCGCTTCAAACATTTCGAGGCGAAAGACATGTTTGAGGTCATCGACCAGCATGTGTTCCCGTTCCTGCGCACCCTCGGTGGCGACGACTCGACTTACGCGCATCACATGAAAGATGCGCGGTTCACCATACCGAAACCGTCGCTCCTGGCCAACGTCGTCGACATGATCGACAAAGTGCCGATGGAGGAGCGCGACACCAAAGGCGATCTCTACGAATACATGCTCGGCAAGATCGCCAGTGCCGGGCAGAACGGCCAGTTTCGTACGCCGCGCCATATCATTCAATTGATGGTCGAATTGACCGCGCCGACGCCCAAGGATGTCATTTGCGATCCCGCCTGCGGCACCGCTGGATTTCTCGTCGCCGCCAACGAATACCTCCGCGAACATCACCCGGAGATCCTGCGCGATGCGAAACTGAAAGCCCATTTCCACTGCGGCATGTTTCACGGGTTCGACTTCGATAACACCATGCTCCGTATCGGCAGCATGAACATGCTCCTGCACGGCGTGGAAAATCCGGACATCCGTTACCGCGATTCCCTCGGACAGGACCACGCAGGCGAAGAAGAAAAATACTCGCTCATCCTCGCCAACCCGCCGTTCGCCGGTTCACTCGATTACGAAAACTGCGCCAAGGACCTGCAACAGATCGTCAAAACGAAGAAGACCGAGCTGCTCTTCCTCGCCCTGTTCCTGCGCTTGTTGAAACCCGGCGGCCGCGCCGCCGTGATCGTGCCGGACGGCGTGCTCTTCGGTTCCTCCAACGCGCACAAGACGCTGCGCAAAATGCTGGTGGAAGAACAGAAACTCGACGCCGTCATCTCGCTCCCCGGCGGTGTCTTCAAACCCTACGCCGGTGTCTCCACCGCCATTCTCCTGTTCACCAAAACCAACTCCGGCGGCACCGACCACGTCTGGTTCTACGACGTGGATGCCGATGGCTGGAGCCTAGACGACAAGCGGACGGCGCTGTTGTCCGAGGAAAAACTCGGCGCGAATGCAAAGCTCACCACCGAAGAACACGCGAAAAACAATTTACCGGATGTGCTGAAGCGTTTTCGCACCCTCTCAAATTCCAAATCGGAAATCTCCAATCCCCGGACCGCGCAAAGCTTCTGCGTCCCGAAATCCGCTATCGCCGCCGAGGACTATGATTTATCACTGAACCGCTACAAGGAAGTAGTCCACGAAGAAGTGAAGCACCGTTCGCCAGGCGAAATCCTGAAAACGCTCGGTCAATTGGAAACGGAAATTCAGCGAGGCATGAAGGAATTGGAGGGCATGTTGAAGTGAAGGCAGAATTCGGAATAGAGAAGGGCGAATGGAAAAGCGTTACGCTAGGCGATTTGGTCGAGCCTGCAAAAACGTGGAATCCAACGTCTTCGCCCCCCGATGAAGTTTTCGACTACATCGACCTCAGCGCGATAAATCAAGACACGAAGGTCATCACCCAAGCGCGTGAAGTCTTATGTAGTGAAGCTCCGAGCCGCGCACGTCAAGTTGTTGCGCGGGGCGATGTTCTTGTTTCGACAGTCCGTCCGAATCTAAATGGCGTCGCTCGCGTGCCGGACGAATTAGATGGAGCAACGGCCTCCACCGGCTTCTGTGTGTTGAGGGGACGGCAATCAAGGGTCGACGGTGCTTATCTGTTTCACTGGGTCAAATCGCCAGCATTCGTCGCCGACATGATCAACAAGGCAACCGGAGCAAGTTACCCGGCGGTTTCCGACCGAATCATTTTCGATTCACGCATCCCGCTGCCGCGGCTCGCGGAGCAGCGGCGGATAGCGGAGTTGCTGGACCGAGCGGAGGCGTTGCGGGCCAAGCGCCGCGCCGCCCTCGCCGAACTCGACTACCTCACCCAATCCATATTCCTCGAAATGTTCGGCGATTCGCCAGAGTCCAAAAATTTGCGGGAAGTGCGATTGTCCGAGGTGACTACAAGAATTACGGACGGCACGCATCTTACGCCGAAGTTCGTGGAATCCGGTGTTCCCTTCATTTTTGTGAAAAACGTTCGAAACGGTTCAATTAACTTCGAAACCGACAAGTTTATTTCGAATGAAGAACATGCTGCTCTCTATAAAAGATGTCCTGTTGAAACTGGTGACGTTTTGTATACCACCGTAGGTGCGACGTACGGGCAAGCTGCGTCCGTCGGGCATTTTACAAAGTTTGCTTTTCAGCGTCATCTTGCGCACCTAAAGCCGGATACGCAGAAGATTGAACCATCATTTCTCGGGACGATAATGCAGCTTCCGTTAATCAAGCGACAGGCTGATCGATGGGCTCGCGGGGTTGCGCAACCTACAATCAACTTGAAGGAGCTGCGGGAATTTATAATTCCACTACCAGTCCTTGAGTCGCAACGCGAATTCGCCCGCCGCGTGGCCGCGGTGGAAAAACTGAAAGCAGCGCAACGCGCCTCCCTGGCGGAACTGGACGCCCTCTTCGCCTCCCTCCAACACCGCGCCTTCAAAGGGGAATTATGAGCACTGAAAATCGGCCGGAGCCTGAATTCTATACCATCATTCGCAAACAACTGGAGGCGGGCGATCCGCAATATCGGATCCTCTATAAATATCAATCTTTTCGTTCCTACACCTGTGATTCGCTGCGGACCAATTCCGTTAAATTTTCGCGACATGCTGAATTAAATGATGCTTTTGACCTCGCGGTTCGTTTTCCCGCTCGTGATCAATTCGGCCCAACTTATGGAGATATTTGGAGATTTCTTGAAAAAGTTAAGCCACTGGCGGGACAGGGATACAACATACCGAGGGAGCCCGATGAATTCAGAAAATACATTTCAAATCGGAAATGGCGGCCGCTGGAACCGCTTGCCTTACTCGCCGCCCAGTTGAATTTGCAAGACCTGATCGAAGACCTCGCTCTGATCAAAGCCGAAGAGCACTGGTGTGGCAGGGTGCTGGCTGATGCCATGTGGCTGGTCCGTGAATGGACTGAGAACTCTCAAGTTTTCTGCTTAACCAATAATCCACAGAGTCACTTGATGTGGGGTTACTATGGAGATGGCCTTCGGGGATTGTGCATTGGTTATGGATGTCCGATTTTTGCCAACCCAAGATTTCTGGACCCAGTGCGGTATGAATCACGGATTAAGCCATTTGATCCCGTGGAAGCGGCTTTCGATCCCGAGAAGGTGATGGTGGACATGCTTTACACGAAGCCGACGGCGTGGAAGCACGAAGCGGAATGGCGCGGGCGGAAGATCAGTTTCAACTCCGATTCAAACGGAGTGATGGGCTCATTTTTCCCGATCATGCGGGTCATCATTGGATATCGAATGCCGGAGAAACAACGCGCTGAGATTTTGGAAGCGATCGACCTATCGAAAGTCGGCGTATGGGAGGCTGCCCCGGACACGCCGCGCAACTTTTATAAAATTGGCTGGCGACCCCTCAAAGGATATGAAGACTACGCGCGTTGATCCTGTGTCGAACAACGCCGAATCACGAAACCTACACTTCCGTCCAACACCTCGCCTTCAAAGGAGAACTTTAATCTGACTTTAAAATGAATTGGGAATTGATTCTGGCGTTTTGCAAAATCGTTGGCTCTGCCGTCGTTCTGGTTACCGGTATTCTCGGAATCCTCCTGGAAACGCACGACGAAACAACTTCTCCCGAAGGCAGGAAGGGAAGAAAATTAAATCGACACGGCTGGCTATTCCTCGTGCTCACGGGTGTCAGTGGCTTTATGGCGCTGGCGGGAACGTGGGGGGAGATCATCAAAAATCGAGCCGATGATGAAAATAAACAAAGACACGAAGGCCTTGTCTTAAGCAACCTCCAATCGCAGAGCACCATCGCGTTGAAATCACTCGGCACCATTCAGCATGTCGTGACGCGCTTTGAGTCGTTCAAAGTCAATGTCAGCTTTGATCTTCCTCTTACGAATGCGATATTCGCGGACTTCACCCGGCAATTGCTTAAAGAAGATGCAAATGCCATCCAGCAGACGAATCGAGCCGGCACTAAAACGATTACATCCATTTATTTGGCCTTAGACGAAAACACCCTGGCATCTTTCTCGAAGGGGCCACCTTCTTTTCGTCGAGCTGCGCCGGTGTTCAGAACACTGGCAAATCCGGCGGTAACCCTGGTCTTCGATCGTTCGAACCGGCCTCCAAAAGATATTTCATTTCATTTTCTCGAAGGGACTCTTAGCGGGGGATTTCTTCCAGGGGAGCCCTGGGGCAAGTTTAAAGGCAGCATCTTGTACTCGCCAGAGCAAGGGAAATTGCAGCTGCGCGCAATCTCAAAAGACTTCCCGCGCGAAGGCTGGATGGATCGCGAAATGATCGCGAGCTTTTCGGGCCTTGCCGACGCGCATTGTTTTTTTGCGCTGGCAAACTTGGGTGCGACTGAGGAAGAGAAGGCAATCCTTGCCGCAATGACACCCACCAAATTGGTTCTCAAGTTAGATCAGCATTCGATAACGCTTACGAATTTTGGGCAATTTGAGGCGGCATTTAATGAACCAGCATTTCATGTTCAGCTACCGGGTCAGGAACACATCCTGAACAGCCTCGCCGGTCCCCTGGATGATTTGTTTCCGTAAAATCATTTGGTATTGGTTGTTACCGTCTGGAGAAATAGCTTTGACGAAATCAGCAATACAGGACAGAACCTCCTGAGGAAAACCGACGGAGCTTATGAAAGCAAAGCAATACAAGGTTGGGGGACGCTGTGCTGCGGATCATGTGGTCGCGTCGATTCTTGGGAAAGGAGAGAAGACTGTAGTATATACCACGACGGACAATCATTTGCGCTGGCATTATGATGGTAAGCTTCCCAAGAAATTTCTTCCGGCGATTCATAGGTTTGACGAATTGATGACTGAAATCGCCATCAACATGCCCAAGAGCAAAAAACGTCATGCGTACCATTTGCTCGGAAAATGCCTGTTCGTGGTCTTGGATTCTGATGATCCCAAAATGGCTGGTTCATGTTTTCAAGCAGTCGAAAAGTTACTCCCTGATCAATTGAAACCAGCACCAGTGCAGAAACGGCGCTTGGCTCAAAAAGATGGAATTGGCAGAACCGTGTTCATAGTGCATGGACACGACAACGAAGCGAAAGAGACGGTCGCCCGTTTTTTGGAACGGTTGCGTTTGAAGGTCGTGATCCTCCATGAACAGGAAGAGCGTGGACGCACGATTATCGAAAAGTTTGAAGATTATAGCGAAGTTTCCTTTGCCGTGGTCCTTTTAACACCCGACGACCTCGGAAGTGCAAAAAGCGCGCCCAAAGATGTAAAGTCAAGGGCCCGCCAGAATGTTGTTTTCGAAATGGGCTTTTTTATGGGCAGGCTTGGTCGCCATCGAGTCCATGCTCTTTGCAAAGGCGGGCTCGAGATTCCCTCGGATTGCCATGGTGTCATCTACACTAAAATGGATGAAGCCAACGGTTGGAAGATGGCGTTGGCGAGGGAGGTCAAGCACGCGGGCATAAAGGTGAATCTAAACGACGTGGTCTAGAAAACAGGTAGCAGAAAATATTAATGATTTACCGCGATCAACTCCGGGATCGCCGCTGGCAGCAACGCCGATTGGAAATCATGGCCCGGGATGGTTGGAAATGCCAGGAACCGCGATGCATTGATAAACATAACCCTCGGGTGATGCTTGTGGTGCACCATCTCGTTTACAAAACCGGCCATATGGCATGGGAGTATGATGCTCGGGACCTCATTACTTTGTGCCAGCGATGCCACGATCGGATTCATCGCCGTCAGTGGGATGTCCCCGTGTCCGGATCTGGATTAAAACCGCATGATTTCTATGCCTGGCATGAATTGGAAGGCCTTCTTGGATTTCGTCCTCACGGTTATTTAACAGCGGTCGGCCCTGAAATCGTCTGCGGTTGTTTCCGAATGGATTTAAACCCGGACGCTCCAGACATTGTATTACCAGGGAATCTGCCGAACTGGCGAACCAGCGCGATGCTTTTGTCCTATACTCACAAAGCCATCCCAATCTTTACGAAGGCGGAGGGATTGCCATGGGAATATCGCGGAAAATATCGCGCGTCCGGAACCACGACAGCGCCTGTCGAGTTGGAAATTCACAACCTTCGTTCTGGGCGAAAAGACGTTTCCATGGTTCTCTTTCTGGAGCCGGTTTCATGAGTTATTCCCAATTTGGGAACAACTTATTGACAAGTTATCCCAATGTGGGAACATTATGCGTGTTATCGCTCGAAAAACCTTGAAGGATTACTGGGAGAAAGAGCCCAGAACCGAGCAGGAATTAAAAGCCTGGTTTGCTGAAGCAGAGGCTGCCGAGTGGAAAAACCCGGCTGATGTGAAGGCAAAATACGGGAATGCCAGCATCCTCAAGGATGGACGAGTGGTCTTCAACATTTGTGGCAACAATTACCGGTTGGTGGTGTGGATCAATTTTGAGTTCCGTACTGTTTATGTCCGCTTTGTTGGAACGCATAAAGAATACGATAAAATCGACGTGCAAAGAATTTAATGAAACCGAAAGTCATCAAAACCGAAGTTGAACACGCTGAGGCGCTTGCCCGCCTTGAGCAATTGTTCAACGCGAAACCGGGGACGCCGGAAGGTGATGAATTCGAATTGCTCGCCGTGTTGATCGAACAATTTGAAAAGGTCGCGTTTCCAATTGGGCATCCAACGCCCGTGGAAGCCATCAAGTTTCGCATGGAGCAGCAGGGTCTGAAAAACAAAGACCTGATTCCTTTTCTTGGGAGCGCCAGTAAAGTTTCTGAAGTGCTCTCCGGACAACGCAGTCTGAGCCTGAGCATGATCCGCAACCTCGTGAATGGTCTGGGAATTCCAGCGGAGGTGTTGATTGCGGAAAAATCCGATCGGCTGCCTGCCGAGATTCCGGTGGAGAAATTTCCGCTCAAGGTAATGTATGAACGCGGCTGGTTTAGTTGGTTTTCTGGCAGTTGGAATCAAGCGCGGGAGCAAGGCGAGGATTTATTACTGCGGTTTTTTAACAGCAACTTGAATTTAGAAGAAATTCCGGCTCTGCACCGTCAGAGTGTGCGGTCGGGTTCGAAGCAGGATCCGTATGCCTTGCACGCTTGGAAAACACGCATCATCCGGGTGGCAACGGCCAAACAGTTGAAGGCGTCGTTTGATCCTTCCGCCATTAATGACACGTTTGTGAGTAACCTGCGGGCGTTGAGTCTGCACGCAGACGGACCGAAGCTGGCGGTTTCGTTACTGGAACAATATGGAATTGCTGTAGTGATAGAGTCGCATCTTAAAGGCACCCACTTGGACGGTGCGGCGTTGCGGATGGCGGGGGGCGCTCCAGTTATTGCGCTTACTTTACGACACGATCGGCTGGATAACTTCTGGTTCTGCCTGTTCCACGAATTGGCGCATGTCATCAAACATCTATGCGGTGATGGAGCCGATGCGTTCTTCGATAATCTCGATGCTTCTGGCAATAAAACAGAAACCGAAGCAGATAAGTTTGCGTTGGACGGTTTAATCCCCCCTATAGAGTGGGCAAAAATTAAAAAGACAAAGCTGACGGCAAAAAAGATTTTGGAAGAAGCCCGCCGCCTGGTAGTGCATCCCGCAGTCATCGCCGGGCGCATCCGTCGCGAGCAGCAGGATTACACGAGGTTTAGTCAATTGGTAGGGCAGGGAAAAGTGCGAGCCTTATTTCCAGAATGGCACAATTGAAGTGAAACAAAAGCGGTCTTGAGTCGTTTGCCGAAAAAGCGATACTCCCAACCATGCCCGATGAACCAACCAATGCCGGAAATTCGTCGGACGCCGGTGTTCCGCGCTCCGCGAACGAACCTGACGAACGGGCCTTGGAATTACTTTGGAAGAAGGGTCGAATCGCTTGGAAAGAGGTGGAGTCGGCGACTGGATGGGTGGAAGATCTGCGCGGAAACCAAATCTTACCATCAAAACAGGAACGCATCTAAGCCATGTCGAACTTCAAATTCATCTGCGAGGAATGGCCGGATGTTTTTGAATCAGCTCAAAAAGCGGAATCACTGGCCCATTCAGACGCTCGGTCTTCCTGTTTCTATGCCCGGCGTGCGTTGGAACTAGCGGTCCACTGGTTGTATAAACACGATGCTTCGCTGAAGCTGCCGTATCAGGATCATCTCAGCGCGTTAATCCATGAACCTTCGTTTAAGGCGGCGATTGGACCTGCGGTGTTTCCCAAAGCGCGTCTCATTAAAGAATTGGGTAATCTTGCGGTTCACAGTCACAAGCCTGTACGCCAATTCGATGCGATTGCGATCACCCGTGAGCTGTTTCATTTCTGCTTTTGGCTGGCACGAACCTATGCGCGTGGGCCCAAACCGGCGGAAAACCTCGCTTTCAATCCCGCACTGCTCATCTCAAAACCGCAGGCTGCTCCACAACAGACGACGGACCAGCTGCGGGACCTTGAGGGGAAATTAAAGGAGCGGGACGAGAAACTGGCGGAGCTGTTGTCGGATAAAACAGCCCTGGACACTGAGTTGCAACGGTTGCGTAGTGAAATTGCGCAGGCGAAAGCCGCGAACGCAAAACAGCCCGATGCGCATGATTATTCCGAAGCTGAGACGCGGGATTACTTCATAGATTTACTGTTGCGGGAGGCTGGTTGGGTTTTCACTCAGCCTGGCAAAGATACGGAATATCCTGTCACGGGAATGCCGAACAACGAAGGAAAGGGGTTCGTTGATTACGTTCTTTGGGGCGATGATGGAAAACCGCTCGGTCTCGTCGAAGCCAAACGGACAAAGCGGGACCCGAGAGTGGGCCAGAGACAGGCGGAGCTGTACGCCGATTGTTTAGAAAAACAGTTCGGGCAGCGACCCATCATTTTCTATTCGAATGGTTACGACCATTGGATTTGGGATAGCACAAACTATCCGCCTCGTTCGGTTCAGGGATTTTACAAAAAGGACGAGTTGCAGTTGTTGGTGCAACGTCGGACCACCCGCAAAAAACTCGCTAATGTCCAAATCAATGAAGCGATCGTTGAACGCTATTACCAGACGCGAGCAATTCGACGCATCAGCGAAGCGTTCGAAAAGGATTGTGACCGCAAGTCTCTGGTGGTCATGGCCACCGGTGCGGGCAAAACCAGAACAGTCATTGCTTTGTGCGATTTGCTGATGCGGTGCAATTGGGCGAAGCGCGTCCTGTTTCTGGCTGATCGCGTGGCGCTGGTGAATCAGGCCGTCAACGCCTTCAAAAAACATTTGCCCGATGCTTCGCCAGTGAATCTCGTTACCGAGAAAGATAAGGAAGGTCGCGTCTTCGTTTCCACCTATCCAACAATGATGGGGCTGATCGATGAAACGAAAGACGGGTTGCGTCGCTTCGGGGTCGGTCATTTCGATTTGGTTATCATCGACGAAGCGCATCGATCGGTTTACCAGAAGTACAAAGCGATTTTCGACTACTTCGATTCGTTTTTGGTCGGTTTGACAGCAACGCCAAAAAACGAGATCGACCGCAATACTTACGGTTTGTTCGACCTCGAACGCGGCGTGCCGACCGATGCCTACGACATCAATGATGCGGTGAACGACAAATTTCTCGTGCCGCCGAAGGCTGTGTCCGTCCCGTTGAAATTCCAGCGGCAAGGCATCACCTACGAACAGCTTTCTGAAGAAGAGAAAGAAGAGTGGGATGCGAAGGAATGGAGTGAGGACGGGGTTGTCCCGGACCGGGTCGACGCCGAAGCCGTAAATAAATGGCTCTTTAATGAAGATACGGTCGATAAGGTGCTCGAGCATTTGATGACTCGCGGTGTGAAAGTCGCCGGAGGGGATCGGCTCGGAAAGACGATCATCTTCGCGAAGAATAACGATCACGCCGAATTCATTGCAGACCGGTTCAACGCAAACTATCCGCATTACAAAGGCACTTTTGCGCGGGTGGTGACATTTAAAACGGAATACGCGCAATCGATTATCGATAACTTCTCACAGAAAGATAAGCAGCCCCATATCGCAATCTCGGTCGACATGCTGGACACAGGCATTGATGTGCCAGAAGTCGTGAACCTGGTGTTTTTCAAATTGGTTCGGTCGAAAACCAAGTTCTGGCAGATGGTGGGGCGCGGAACGCGTTTGTGTCCGAACCTATTCGGACCCGATAAACACAAAGAATTCTTCTACATTTTCGATTATTGCCAGAATTTGGAATTTTTTAGCCAGAACCCAGAGGCCAGCGAAGGAAACGCGGGAGAATCGCTCGGTAAACGGCTATTCAACGCCCGTCTGGAACTGATCAGCGCGTTGGATAACAAACTCGCTGGTATCGGAAGGGAAGGGGAGAACAGCGAATCGGAGTTGCGTAAAGCGACCGCTGGGCTCTTGCAGGAAGAGGTTGGCTCAATGAACGTCGAGAACTTCGTCGTTAGACCGAAACGCCGGCTCATTGAGAAATATTCCAAAGAGGATGCGTGGCTGGAGTTGAGTCAGGAAGCATTCAGCGAGTTGGCTAAAAACGTCGCTGGTTTGCCAACGGAGCTGGAAGGAGAAGAGGAGGAAGCTAAAAGGTTCGATTTGTTGATGCTTAACCTTCAATTGGCTTTGCTGCGAGCTGAACCTTCCTTCACACGTCTGCGCGATCAGGTGAAAGCCATTGCCGGTTTGCTGGAAGAAAAATCATCCATTCCGATGGTTCGCGAGCAATTGTCAACGATTCAGGATATCCAAGCAGAAGAATGGTGGCAGGACGTTACTACGCCGATGTTGGAAACTGTGCGCAAACGCCTGCGCTCGTTGGTGAAGCTCATTGATAAGCAGAAACGCAAACCAATCTACACGGATTTCGAAGATGAGATTGGCGGTGAGACGGAATTCAACCTGCCCCAATTTGCTGCACCGGATCAGTTCGAGAAATTCAAAGCAAAGGCGCGCGTGTTTTTACGAGAGCACGAAAACCACATCGCAATTCATAAATTGCGAATGAACCAACCCCTTACCGCGACCGATCTCACTCAGTTAGAACAAATGTTGTCGGCTAGCGGAATCGGCGATGCCAACGACGTGCAGCGAGCGAAAAAGGAAAGCCAGGGGCTCGGTTTGTTCGTTCGTTCATTGGTTGGTCTTGATCGCGAAGCCGCGAAGACAGCCTTTTCTGCGTTTCTCTCTGGGAAGACCCAAAGCGCTAACCAAATTGAGTTTTTAAACCTGATTATTGATCACCTGACGGAACACGGATCAATGGAGGCTGCTTTGCTTTATGAGTCACCGTTCACAGACATTAATCCACAAGGGCCGGATGGTGTTTTCGGGGTCGAACAAGTCTCAAAACTTGTCGATGTCCTCAATGAAGTTCGACAGAGAGCGATCGCTTAAGGATGAGCATCTCCTTCAAAAATCCGGCGTCGATACCGCCGCCGATTCCTCCGGTGGTGCGGGGGACGGAACGGTATTTCACGATCGATAGTCGTAAGGTTTCTTATCGCGAATATTGGAACATTTCGCCGTTTGGGATTCTCATCACCTGGCCGGCAAAGTTGTTCCAGGCTCGATTGAAGTTCGTTTCCGGAATGGCGTTGCGGGAAACACAGCGGGAGATTGAGGTTTCGGAGAATTTTCTGACACCAGAAGTTCGACACAAACTCCAGGGACCGATGAATGATTGTCTCCGACTCGGCTTCCATTCGCCGCGCTATTTTCATTCGGTCACACGATTGGGTGAAACCGATTGTTTTATCGTCGCCATGTTGCATCCGTCGGCTCAGTTTGTGATTCGTCTTTTTTGCACGATCAGCGTCGCGCCGAATGTGCGGATCGTGAAGGTAACCCTCGCGTTGTTGAG
>CBHTTJ010000186.1:0-11943 GCA_966095605.1 uncultured bacterium
ATCTGTACAGTCGAGAGTCTTTTTTTAGAGCCAAAATGAGTGTCTTTCTAGATTTCCGGACGTTTTTGGAGCAAAATTCGCTGGCTGGATAGAGGAGAGCTACTTCAAGCCCCTTCGGGTTGAATCTTTTTCACCGAGAACAGCGAGGAATCGCTCTTTTCGAGTTCGGAGCGTTTCCAAAGCTGGAATTCCGGGAAAATTAGAAAAGACGGGCTCTGCAGCTTTGGAATTTCCGATCGAAATCGAAAAAGAGAACTATGTGCTTTCGAAACGTTTTGCAATTTTACCAGTTTGCTTCGAAAATCGTCCGCCGTGCCGCCGGAAAAAAATCCTGAGAACAAAAAAGATCTGAACACAGAGACTTGTTCCCTGGAAGCATCCACGGACATCAGCGGTGAACATTGGCGGTGGTGTCCACGTTGCGGCCACGAATTGCATAATGAAAAATGCAAGCTGCGCTGCCCGCGCTGCCATTATTTCATGAGTTGCTCGGACTTCGATTGACATGATCTCTTTTTTACACGGCAAATTGGTCGATGCTTTACCGACTCAAATCACGGTCAACGTCAACGGCGTTGGTTACGACGTTCTGATTCCGTTGTCCTCTTTCGACAAATTGCCCGCACCCGGAAACGACGTGAAGGTGTTGACTCATCTCGCCGTGCGCGAAGATGCGCATGTTCTTTATGGATTTATGACCGCAGCCGAACGCGATCTGTTTCGATTGCTGATCAATACGGTCAGCGGGATCGGACCCAAGATTGCCCTGAACGTGTTGAGCGGCATGAACGCCACCATGTTCCGCGGCGCGGTCGCAAACGGCGATGTCAAAGCGTTGTCAGGAATTCCAGGTGTCGGACGCAAAACTGCGGAACGCATCGTCCTCGAATTAAAGGACAAGATTGGTTCCGCCGGTGCGTGGGAAGCCAGCAGCGCCGAACGCTCCCTTTCGCCTTCAGACCAGAAGGTCAACGACGCGGTCTTGGCCCTGATGGCTTTGGGCTTCAAGCAACCCGAAGCGCACGATGCGGTTCGCGCAGCACAAGCCGTTCTCGGACCACAAGCAGCCGTGGAAGACCTCGTCCGTGCAGCGCTCAAGAAAGGCTCCTGATTGCATCCGATGACCAAGCCTCAAACCAGGTCTTCGGGAATCGTGGTGCCGCACCGTCTCAAGTGGCATCAAAAACTGGTCGCCACGTTGATCTACCTTCTCATGCGCACACTCGCCGCGACGTGGCGCATTCGATGGCATGACGAGTCGGAAGGTTTGCTGAAAAACAAAGAGCGTTTGCCTGTCGTTTTTTGCCTATGGCACAACCGGCTCGCGACCTCAATGATGTTTAACTATCTCTACGTCCGAAAGTATGTGCCCAGTCGGCAACTCGCCGCGATTGTCAGCGCCAGTAAAGACGGGGGCATCGTGGCGCATGTGTTGGAACTTTTTGACTCCCAGCCGGTGCGCGGCTCCTCAAGTCGACGCGGCGCGCAGGCGTTGCTGGAGTTAAAGACACTCACCGAACGGGGATTGGATATTGCGATTACCCCCGACGGTCCACGGGGTCCGTGCTATCGAGTTCAGGATGGCGCCCTCTCCCTGGCGCAGATTACCGGTCTGCCGATCATCCCCGCGGGAGCCTTCATTCATTGGAAAGTTCGGACGAAAAGCTGGGATCGCTTCCAAATTCCTCTCCCCTTCACCCGCATTGATGCAGCCTTCGGAAAGCCAATCTCCGTTCCCCGTGATTGCTCTGATGAGGACTACGAAAAAATTCGCCTTCAGATTGAGAGGGAAATGAATCGCCTTTCACGGGATTGAAGTGATTAGGATGGCGGCTCGCGACGCTTCCTCACAGATCGCACTGACGATTCCCTCTTTTACGATCAGCAATTATCCCACTGTTGGCGGCTTGATTAAGCGTTAGGTTGCGTCAACCGAAAGTTTTCAAATCAACCAACCTCAGCTATCTTACGATAGCCGAAAAGGAGGCATGATGCAGACGACGCAAGTTGCGCAAGCAAACTGGCCACAACTCGTTTCCCCCGAAGAATGGCAGATTTACGAAACAGCGCTTCAGGCGGTTCGCAAAACTCAGGTGCCTTTTCTCTTCGCAGGAGCTTTTTCCCTGGCCTTTTACACCGGAATCTGGCGAGACACCAAAGACCTCGACTTGATTGTTTTACCTGAAAATCGCGAAACCGTCATCGAGGCGATCCGATCCGTCGGGTTCGAAGATTATTATCCAAAACTCGCCTATGACCGTGGGTGGATCTATCGCTCCTATCGTGAGGGATACATTGTCGACATCATCTGGCGCATGGCCAACCGACGTGCCGACGTGGACAAAAGTTGGTTTGAAAATGCGGTTCCCGTGGCGATCGGAGAGGAAATGTATCACGTGGTCCCGGCTGAGGAATTGCTTTGGCACAAGCTTTACGTCATGCAGAGAGAACGCTGCGATTGGCCGGATGTTCTCAATTTGCTTTATACTTATGGTCCGCACATGGACTGGAAACGCGTCGTCGCACGCGTCGGCGGGGATGGCGCTTTATTAAATGCGATTCTGAACGTATTCAACTGGCTTTGCCCGGGACGCCTCGCCGAATTTCCCGAATGGCTGCGTAAACAGTTTCATTTGAAGGAGCCCAAGAAAGACGCCGCCATCGCTGATGAAGCCAATGCGCGATTTCTTGATTCACGTCCGTGGTTTGCGGCGTTCCGGTCGGACCTTATTCCCGTGAGTTTTCAACAAGGAGGAGAATGATGTTAGTTGGCGCAATGAATCATCCTGCGGAGAAAATCGTTGATGAAATCAAGTGGATGGCAGAACTGGATCTTGATTTTATCGACCTCACTCTCGAACCGCCCGAGGCCGCCGTCTGGAAGGCAGACCCCAACGAAATTCGCAGCGTGATCAACGATCATGGGCTCGAAGTCATCGGGCATACCGCGTATTACCTGCCGCTGGCATCGCCGTTTGAAAGTCTCCGTCGCGCGGCCGTGGAGGAATTGAAACGTTGCTTGGAGGTCTTTGGAAAAGTTGGGGCAAAATGGATGAATCTTCATCCAGACGGGAAAGCGCCCCTGCATGATAAGAATTTCCATGTGGAGAGGAATCTGCAGACCTTGCGCGAATTGCTGACAGTGTCACGTGATTGCGGCGTAGGTTTGATGATTGAAAACCTGCCCGGCAAGTGGAACACCGTGCTGGAGTTATCGCGGCTTTTGGAACCGTTGCCTGAAATCGGGCTGCATCTGGATATTGGTCATGCGAATTTGATGGTGGAGGAAAACACCACCGAAGAATTACTTTCGATTTACGCCCCGCGTTTGCGTCATGTGCATCTCCACGACAATAAAGGAGGCGGCGCGGATTTACACCTGCCTCTCGGCAGCGGAACGATAGATATTCCCCATTGCATCCGGTTGCTCAAGAAAGCGCGCTATGACGGCACGATCACTCTAGAGGTTTTCTGCGAGGATCGGCATTACCTGGAATATAGCCGTGATGTCCTGCGTCAATGGTGGGAAGAACTCGATGCACCCTTGCCCGACAAAAAAACGAAGCTAGTCATCACGGCAACACCGGAATCAGCCAGCAGTGCGCGCAGTGAGAAATAGATCTTCGCCAAGACGCTGCCATTCCACGTCGCGCAAAAGTATTTTTTCCGCGGGATTCATCATTAAATGCCCAGCCACGCCCGTCCGGGCGTCGCGTCCACAAAGCACCTTGGGAGCGTAGAAAAATGCGACGCGTTGTACAAATCCGCCGCGCAGAAAGAGCGCGTTCGTTTCGCCACCGCCTTCAACGAGAAGGCTCGTAATGTTTTCCTTTCCAAGTTTGCCAAGGAGCCATTGCAAATGGATGGTGCCATTTTTTAGTGGCGCAATGACGACATTCACCTTCCCCGACATCGCCGCGATGAACGTCTTCGGTGCTCTTTCGGTTGTAACGATAGTGGTGAGCGACGCAAATTTATCGGTGACTAATTTTGCGTTTCGAGGAGTTTGCCCCCGAGAGTCGAGAATGATTCTTCGTTTTTGCGTCACGCCTTCAATCCCTCGAACCGTCAATCCCGGATCATCGAACAAAACAGTATTGATACCAACGAGAATGGCGTCGACACCTTGACGAATTTTCATGGCGTGTTCCCGGGAGCTTTCACTCGTAATCCATTTTGATTCTCCGGCAGCCGTGGCGATCTTGCCATCAAGCGTCATTGCAGCCTTAACGGTGACGAAGGGGGTCCGATGCACGATCCAATGATTGAATGACTCGTTCAGTTGTTCAGCTGTCCTGCTCTGAATTCCATGAATCACCTCGATACCGGCGCGAGAAAGAATTTTAAAACCTTCACCGGCGTGGCGTGGATTTGGATCGGTTGCAGCGACAACTACCCGTTTTACCCCCGATCGAAGAATCGCCTCCGTGCAAGGCGGAGTCCGGCCGTGAGTGCTGCACGGCTCTAAAGTAACGTAAAGCGTTGCACCTTTAAGAGAATTACGACGCTTTTCCGCATCACGAAAAGCTTCTATCTCGGCATGCGGTTCTCCGGCCCGGTGGTGCCAGCCGCGCCCAATGATTTTTCCTTGTTTCACCAAAACGGCGCCGACCAAAGGATTCGGCGAGACGTGACCAAACGCTTTTTGCGCCAGCCTCAAGGCCAGGCGCATGAAACGTAAATCGTCGTTTCGATTGGTGCGAGTCACGCAGGAGAGATACAACAGGTTCGCGGGCTCGGACAGGAAGTTTTTCTGCGCTGGACAAGAAGCATTTGAACTTTTCAAATCGTTTCATGGCATTAACACCTTCGACGATGCTGCCTCTCGGCACGATTGCGCCTGAATTTCGCCTGCCCGATACGAATGGAAAAATGGTTGCGCTTTCCGACATCCCCAACGCGAAAGCCTACCTCGTAATGTTCATTTGCAATCATTGTCCTTACGTAAAACATATCCGCGACGAACTCGCCCGGCTTGGACGCGAATATCAAAGCCGCGGAGTGGCGATCTTTGGCATCAGCTCCAATGACGTACAGAATTATCCCGCTGACAGTCTGGAAAAAATGAAAGAGGAAGCCGCATCGGTTGGTTATACTTTTCCCTATCTTTTTGATGAAACGCAGGAGGTTGCAAAAGCCTATCGCGCTGCCTGCACACCGGACTTTTTCCTTTTCGATGGCGCTCACAAACTGGTGTATCGCGGACAACTCGACGACAGCCGTCCACGGGTCGCTACGCCGTTACCGGTGACGGGAAAAGATTTACGCGCAGCACTCGACGCCGTCTTGAGCGGCCAACCTGTTTCCTCCCAGCAAATCCCGAGCATGGGTTGCAACATCAAGTGGAAACCGGGAAATGCGCCGGATTATTTCTGAGCTGCCATGAGCAAAACTTTTCTCGGCATTGAAATTGGCGGAACCAAGTTGCAGATCGTGACAGGCGACGACACTGCGAAAATCCTGGAGCGCCGTCGGATTGCCGTCGAAAAGAAAGAAGGTGGCGCCGGCATCCGAAAGGAGATCGAAAAGGCGCTCGCGGAAATTCTTCCAAGGACTAAACCGAGTGCCATCGGTGTTGGCTTTGGCGGTCCAGTCGATTGGCAGACTGGAAAGATTTGCTGCTCGCATCAAATTGAAGGTTGGTCGGAATACCCGCTGGGCGAATGGTTGCGGTCGTTGGCAAAGATCCCGGTTCGTGTAGACAACGATGCAAACGTCGCTGCATTGGGAGAAGCGCGACACGGAGCCGGAAGAAAATTTAACCCGGTATTTTACGTGACGCTCGGCAGCGGTGTGGGAGGAGGCTTTGTGGTCGACGGAAAGATCTTTCACGGAGCCAAGCCAGGGGAATCGGAGATAGGACACGTGCGCCTCGACAAACGGGGCCGTATAGTTGAGTCCAGCTGTTCAGGCTGGGCCGTCGATAAAAAAATCCGCGCTGCTGTTGAAAGGAATCCGGACACTATTTTTGCGAAGCTCGTCGGAGACCAACTCGGGGGCGAGGCGAAGTATTTAACGATTGGACTCGAACGAAAATACCCGGTGGCACAACGCATTTTGAAGGAAACAGCGGAAGACCTCGCATTCGGCCTATCGCACGTAGCGCATTTGTTTCATCCAGAAATAATTGTCATCGGCGGTGGACTGTCACTTATCGGTGAACCGTTGCGCGCGGCCGTCGAGAGTTCCCTGCCTAACTTTCTGATGGAAGCATTCCATACAGGGCCAAAAATCGCGCTCGCGGAACTTGGCGAAGACGTGGTGCCGACCGGAGCGTTGCAACTTGCTCTGGAGGCGAGCCGATAGGCCCCAGAGGTAACGGCCAGCCCTCAATCCCAAGGCGGAACAGTCCAAAAAGCCCGAACAGCCAAAACTTGAATCAGGGAAAATCTGAATTACACTTCCGCGCACATGAATCAATGGATTACCGATTATGTCCGCGCTCAGAAAGCTGCGTTGGATTCTATTTCCGTGGAAGGCGTCGCCAAAATCATTCAGACCCTTCAACAAGCCCACAAAGAAGATCGTCAGATTTTTGTTTTCGGTAACGGCGGCAGCGCTTCCAATTGTTCGCACTTTGCCACAGACCTGGGCAAAGGTTCCTCGGACAAGCTTGGCAAACGTTTCCGCGTGCTTTCCCTGAACGACAATGTCAGCTGGATGACGGCCATCGGAAATGATTACGCCTACGAAGATGTTTTTGTTCGCCAATTGGAAAATTACGGACGCAAAGGAGATATCGCGCTGTCCATCAGCGTCAGTGGTAATTCGCCAAACTGCGTGAAAGCACTGGACTGGGCCAAGAAAAACGGTCTGACCACGGTGGCCCTCGTTGGCGCGAAACGCGGACGCATGGCAGAAATCGCGGATCAGGTCATTGTGATCAATGACACCCATTACGGTCGGGCGGAAGACGCTCAAATGGGCATTCTCCACATGCTCTGCTACGCTTTCATGGAGATCCCGACCTTGCAGAAATAATTCTCGATCGCGTAATTTTTTCGAAGGCTGTTCGTCTAATCCCGAACAGCCTTTTATTTTTCCAAGGTTCCTCGCAATTGACCGTCTTCGCCTGAATGCTACGCTTCTTCTGTGAGTTCCCAACAATTTGATTTTGATGTGGCGGTCATCGGTGGCGGCAGTGGCGGGTATGCCGCCGCACGTTCCAGTGTTGCTCTTGGGTTGCGCACCGTGGTCATTGAGGGAGGAAACGAAGTTGGCGGACTCTGCATTCTTCGCGGTTGCATGCCTACCAAAACGTTGCTTTACGCCTCGGACGTTTTACACCTCGCCCGGCAGGGAGCGGTTTGGGGGCTGAACATTCCGCACGCGACCTATGACTTCGAAAAAGTCATGGCACGAAAGAATTTATTGATCGACGAGTTTGCCCAATATCGACAGCAACAACTGAGTGGTGGGAAATTCAAATTCATCCGTGGCCGGGCCAGTTTCGTCGATGAGCACACCGTCGAGCTAAATACCGGCGAGAGAGTAACGGCGAAAAATTTCGTCATCAGCACCGGTTCTTCGATTGCTCCTTCTCCCCTGCCCCATCTCAAGGAAGTCGGTTGCTTGACGAGCGATACCGCCTTGTCTCTGAAGAAGCTTCCCAAGTCGATCATCGTGCTGGGTGGAGGCGCCGTGGCAGTGGAGTTCGCACAATTCTTTTTGCGTTTTGATGTAAAGGTCACCCTGGTCCAACGCAGCGAACATATTCTGCGCGATTTCGACACCGACGCCGCTCGGGAAATTGAAAAGGTTTTCCGTCGGGAAGGCATGGAAGTCATCAGCAATACCCAGTTGCTGGATGCCACGCGTGTGGGCGACATGAAAACAGTTTCTTTTCGACGCGAGAAGAAAACGATCGAACGCGTGGAGGCGGAAGAAATCTTTTTTGGACTGGGGCGCGTCCCAAATACTGCTTCGTTAAACCTCGAGAAAATTGGAGTCGAAACGGAGTTCGGTCGCATTGTGACCAATCCCCACATGGAAACCACGTTGCCGCATATTTTCGCCGCGGGCGACTGCACTGGCCCGCACGAAATTGTCCACGTGGCAATTCAACAGGGCGAAATCGCCGCGCACAACATTGCGCATCCGGAGAAGAAGCGAAGCGCCGATTATCGGCTGCTGGTTAATGTTGTCTTTACTGATCCCCAGGTCGCAACCGTCGGCTTGACGGAAAAAGAAGCCCGCGCAAAGGCCATTCCTTATCTTGTTGCCTGCTATCCGTTCAATGACCATGGTAAATCGTTGATCATGGAAGCAAAGGACGGCTTCGTAAAGTTGCTGGCCGATCCTCGAAGTGGAGAAATTCTCGGCGGCAGCTGCGTCGGCCCGATGGGCGGTGAATTGATTCACGAAATCATCGCCTGCATGCACAAGCACATGACGGTGCAGGAACTCGCCGCGATGCCACACTATCACCCGACGCTCGCAGAAATCTGGACTTATCCCGCGGAAGAATTAGCGACGGAAATCTCCAGCGCCCCACCGGTCTAGACCGACTCGGATGCCGCGGCGACAAGCGTCGCTTTCGTCTGGCTTTTCGATGCGTAAGGAAGGAATACACTGAAAGTCGTTCCCTTCCCCACTTCGCTTTCCACCTCGATCCAGCCCTGGTGCTGCTTCACAATACCGTAAACCGTTGCAAGCCCGAGGCCTGTCCCTTTACCGACTTCTTTTGTCGTAAAGAACGGCTCGAAAATCTTTTTCAAGTTCTCCGGGGGAATGCCACAACCGGTGTCTGAAACCTCGAGACACGCGAACTTCCCTTCACGGGCGTCGGGGTATTTTTGGCGATCCGGAGCAGTTACTTCCTTGTTTAAAACGCTAATGATCAGTTTCCCGCCCTTTTTGGGCAGGGCATCACGGCCATTGACGGCAAGATTGATGACGATTTGCTCCATCATTCCTGCGTCGGCACAAATGGTGGGAATGCCGTGGGTATAGTTAAACTCCAGATTGATGTGTTCCCCTAAAACACGCTTCAGCATGGTCGTCATGCTGTTAATGATCTCGTTCAGGTCGAGCGGACGAATCTGCATCATCTGCTTGCGGCTGAACGTCAGCAATTGTTTCGTTAAATTCGCCGCCCGTTCCGAGGCAATCGAAATTCTTTCCAAAGGATGTTTATCCTCATCAGAAATTTTTTCACTCGAAAGCAACAGGTGCGTATGTCCCTGCACCACGGTTAAAATATTATTAAACTCATGCGCAATGCCTGCCGCCAGCTGGCCGACGACGGCGAGGCGTTCCTGGCGCAAGACCATTTCCTGGCTTTTTCGCAGCGCCTCTTCCGCCTGCTTCCGCTCGAGCACTTCCTGTTGCAGGGCCTGTGTTCGTTCCTCGACCAAACGGGCCAACTGGCGTTGTCGATCGTGAAGGTTTTTGATCCTCAATCGATAGAGGCCGAAGGTTCCAAAACCGCCAAACAAAACGGCAAAGGCATAGAATGACCTGGTCTGATAAAGGTGAGGCTCCATTTCCAGCGCCATCGCCGCGCCGGTTTCATTCCAAACACCGTCGTTATTACAGGCGATGACATGAAAATTGTATTCTCCGGGCTTCAGGTTGTTGTAAGTCACGGAGCGGCGGGCATCGGGATCACGCCAGTCGTTATCGAGTCCTTCCAGGCGATACTTGAATCGAACACGGTCAGGTTGTTGAAAACTCAGCGCCGTATATTCAATCTCCAAACTTCCTCTTCCCGGCGGGATGCGAATGGAAGAACTGACTTCCATCGGCGTGCCGTCGACGAGAAGTTTCTCAATATACACCGGCGGCGGCTTGGAATTGCCCGCCACTTCGCGCGGTTGAAAGCTGACCATCCCGTGCATGGTGGGAAACCAAAGTGATCCATCATTCATTTTCCATCCGGAAGGTTGCGCAATGCCGTTACATTGCGCCCGCTTCAAACCATCTTTTTTTCCGAACGCCAGCAAAGTGACCTCGGAAATCCTCCCTTCCACCAGCTCGTTCATGTCTTTGCGGCTGACACTGAAGATCCCATTGCGCGTGGCCATCCAAAGGTTGCCTCGTCCATCGTCAAGAATCTGAAACACACGTTCCTTTGGAAATCCTTCGGCGACGCCGTAGGAGGTAAATTTTCCATCGACGTAATGCGTGAGCCCGCCTGCATCGGTGCCGAGCCATAGCGATCCATCCACATCCAGGTAAATCGAATGGATTCCTGTGCCGGCAAGGCCATCCTTCTTCATGTAGGTTTTCACCACGCCATTGGTCCATTGCATCAACCCCGTGCGTGAACCAACCCACAACCCTCCCTGGCGATCTTCCACAATGCTGCGGACAAATACGATGGTGTTGGTTTCGTTGACAAAGGCGCCGTCTTTGAATCGGCCGATGGAACTATTGCTCCCAATCCAAAGGTCTCCTTTTTGATCTTCGTAAATCACCCGGATGGTATTCATCCGAATATCCTGCGTTTGCAGATACTGGGTAAATCGCCCTTCCTGGTAACGAACCAGCCCCGCCCCTTCCGTCCCAATCCACAAGGTGCCGTTGCGATCTTCGCAAAGGGCCAGAATAAAGTTGCTCGGCAAACCGTCCGCCGTGGTTAACGTTTTCGTTTCCCCATCTTTAATCTGCGTCAAACCTCCGCCGTAAGTCCCCACCCATTGCGTGCCCGCACGGTCCTGCAGGGCAAGTGTCGCGACATTATGGCCCAGGCCATTTTCTTTGGAGAGGACGCGGAATCGCTGTGGCTTCAAACGATTTAAACCAAGGTTGGTTCCCACCCAAATATCTCCTTCCGAGTCTTCCATCATGGTGTAAACCCATGAAACGGAATCTTCGAAGTCTGACGTGGAATGGATTTCCGGCGTGATAAGTTTTCCGTTTACCAATTGCTGCACGCCGCCCTGGCTGCCGACCCATATGTTCCCGGCTTTATCTTCGATGATCGACCGCACGGTTCCATGCGCCAGCCCATCGTCGACGGTGTAATGCGTGGAGATTCCATTTTCATATCGCGTGAAACCCCCGCCAGTCCCGATCCACAATCGCTGTTCCCGGTCCTCGTAAAGGCTCATCACCGAGGAATTGACGAGGAAATCATTGGTGTAGCTGATGAAGTTGGTGCCTGTCTTTTTGCAAAGCCCCTTGGAGGTGCCAATCCAAATGTCGCCCGCGTGATCTTCCAGCATCGTGCGAACCGGCCCCAGCAATAAGCCGGGTGTCTCGTTGGTGTAGGTGACAAATTGATTGTTGGTAAAGCAAACCAATCCGACGCCGGTTCCGATCCAGAGAGTCCCGTTTTTGTCCTCGCACAAGCTCATGATGTAGTTGCTGGGCAACCCGTCTCTCATCCGATAGAGCCTTTGCTGGCCATTTTTCCACCAATGCAACCCGCCGTCGGGACCGGAAGACCAGACTGCCCCGTCGCGTCCCTCGATCAAAGCCACAAACCACCGGTCCACTTTGTCGGGATTCGCTTTGCGATTCATTTCCACGAAGCGAACCCCGTCGAAACGCATCAGCGATTCATCGGTCGCGACCCAAAGATAGCCGTCGTGGGTTTGGATAATCTGGCGGACGAGCGGATCGGAGATTCCTTCTTCGGAACGCCAGATCTGATGGAGATACTCCAGCGGTTCCGCGGCGCCAGTGATACTGGTCAGGCACAAGAGCGCCCATCCAAGTAATCGAAGAGATTCCTTGAAGACCTCTTTCAAATGAGCGCCAAAGTTCATCGACTCGATTTGAAACACCGTGCTGCTGATGCGACAATGCGCTCTGCGTGCGTCCAAAGCAACTGCGTTTTTGGCTTTGCGCCCTTAACTATAAACCATTTCCATCGAATCGCCGGATTAAGAAAGATTCCATTGGTCGAGGGTGAGCGTTTCCGGCTCAAAAGGAGGACGAAAAAGGCAAAGATCTTTCGAGGAATCGTCGGCCACGTAAATCGTAAATCGTAAATCG
>CBHTTJ010000187.1:0-11687 GCA_966095605.1 uncultured bacterium
GTGAAATCAATCTGGGTGGACCGCATCTGGCTGGTGAAAGCAAACAACTGAAAGTCTATCTATCGAACAAACTTCGCCCCACTCTTTTGCAGAAGTTGTTTCAGAACAGAACGGTGACACCGGTTTTCCTGTTCGCAATAGCACCCCACGGAAAAGTTCATCGTATGCGAAAGTCTGGCAAGGAGTTCGATATCGTGTTTCGCATCAGGTCTGGCCATTTCGGTTTTGTATTTTCGCACAAACGCCGACCATTCCGCGGCTGATTTCGCCGCGAGCCCAAGCTTCATTGTTTCAACGCTCGGGGCAAGGTTTGGAAACCAGACATCATACCAGTTCTCGGGGGAGAATCGGCTTTTCGGCACACCGCGCGGCGGCCGTCGAACCGTGCCGATCCTGATGCCTTCGCCAGGCAGACGTGGAGTTCCAAGACGAACAACATGTACACTCATGAGAAGTTCCTTTGCTATTTCCTCAAAATTTCATACCGAAACAAAATCCGCAAATGAGCCCTAAATAGCCTCGGATGAAGCGGCACCCAGCAACGCTTGAAGGTCGAGAGGGCGCGTGAACATTGCCAGACTGCCATCGGGCGTGCGCGGCCAGTCTGCCTTCGGTCGGTCCCAATACAATTCAACGCCGTTCTGGTCAGGATCGCGAAGGTAAAGCGCCTCACTCACGCCGTGGTCACTGGCGCCGTCGAGTGAAATGCCCGCATCCAGAACGCGCCGCAACGCATCAGCAAGCGTGGCGCGAGTAGGATAAAGAATGGCCAGATGAAAAAGCCCTGTTGTGCCTGCGGGCGGCGGTGAACCATCCAGGCTTTCCCATGTATTGAGTCCGATATGATGATGGTAGCCACCAGCAGAGATAAAAGCGGCGCGAGTACCGTAACGCTGAGTCAACGCAAAGCCCAACACGCCGCAGTAGAAGCCGAGTGCGCGCTCCAGATCGGCGACTTTGAGATGCACATGGCCAATGGCAACTTTCGGATCAATTTGCGGGTTACTCATAGACGACTTTCGCTATTCGGGGTGCGTAATCAAACTGAGCCACGCGAATGTAAAATGCAAAATAATCTGTGGCTCAGGGTAACGCAGCGCATCCTCCGCGTTGGCTTCGGCTCCTGCCGTTAATTCCTTTATCGCCCGCTCTCCAAGGTTGATCACATGCTCACTTCCATGCATCCCGCCACATGTCCGGATACCAACGGCCTTCGTCCATCTCGATGAGGTCGAAATCTGTCAAAACGCTACCATCGTCTTTCAAGCCATACTCCTTGATCATCGCCGGAATAAATTCATCGGTCTCGTCATCGTGCCAGCCTCGCTTGCTCATGAAGCTGTTGTAGATGAGAACCTCCTCGTCGGTAAGTCGTCGGCCATTGGCGAAGCACCACTCGAGGACTTCCTCGTCCGCCCGGCCACCGAGCACCTGCGCTCGGACATCCTCGTAACGAACTCGCAGATAACGGCAGGTGCGGCCATCGAAACCCTGCCCAAGCATCTCGTGATAATCCTTCGGCAGCTTGCCCTGCGCGTGCAAACGAATCTTCGAGCACATCCTGGCGAAGTAAAACAACCCCTGGGTTTTCTCAAAGCAACCTTTGATTCCTTCAATCTTCATAGTGGTGAAACAACAATTCCAACTAACGCCTTCTCCCGAATTTCAACAGTGCACACTCGAACTCCCCGGAAAATCAGGCCGCGAACGCGTGGTGCGGTTCATGTTTCACTGGCGGGTGTCGGCTGAGAACCTGACTCCTCTATAATCTGCTGCACTCTCGCGAGGAACGACTCTCTGTCTGGAGGTGTGCCTGTGCCGTGATCGACATACTTCAGGCTGCCGTCGTCCTTGGGCGTCCATTCTCCGAGTTGCGTCTTCGAGGGCCCGTAGTATTCGAGGACGAAGTAACGCAACTGACGTAGCGTGCCACAACAGAGGCCGGGAGCATCAAAGACCATGAGCACAAAATGCGCCTCCGTCTTTTTGACCGGAGGCGGAAACGTAACGAGATATGCCGTCGAGTTGGGATGGCCGAGCACCTCTGTCGAATAAGTCAGGGCATCCGATGACACGAGATCCTTGCCAGACAGCCCCTCACCGGCCGCTTCCCAAAACGCCCGCAACGCCGTGCCTCCTTCCTCACTGCTGCCGGTCGCGCTCGCCAACGCGCCAAGGACGGTGACCGGGTCGGAGAACATTTGTGAGGGCAGCCATTGGTGGGCAAAGACGTAGTGCTGCATCCGCGCTCGAAAAAAGATAAAACCGATGATCCAGGCGAGGATGGCGAGCCCCATCATTCCGAGGACAATGAAGATAGCGATTTTCATGTGTGGTGCGTAGCGGCCTAACAGCAAGAAGTTGGGCCAGGCAGACGAAAAACGCAAAACAATCTGCGACTCGCATGATTGTCGACTAACGCTTTATGCGTGCGCTCCTACCATACCGAAGGTCAGGCAGCGTTGTGAGAATGGGCCTTTCGCCGATCAAGAGTAAATCATACGAGGACTGCAACACTTAAAACCATATCCACCACCAGCGCAAATCAGGTTGAAATTATCCACTCTTAACAATTCTATGCCTTCCGTTTCGGATGTTGATGCGGGTCACAGCTCCGCACTCCGGCGGCCGCTCCCAACCGAGCGATTTTAACTTGCTTTAACCAGCCCAAAGCCTATTTTGCACCTTGCCCGGACGCCGCGTGTGCGGATGTCCATCAAGGCTGAGAAACGAGAAGTTAACCAATAACCTAACCTTTAACCTCTGTTGCTTGGGCAACGTGGTCAGGTAAGGCAATGGAGTTTCCGGCAAATCCTGCCAAAGCTCCCCGTTTCAGAATCGCAGCTGTCGTTTATTCGGCTTTTGCGAAATAAAAAAAGTCCGCGTTAATAAACGCGGCGTAAGTCAGTCCGTTCATCACGTCATATGTTCACCATGGAAGACGCCATGAAGCAAAGCACCCAACGCTTTGCCCCTGGCGAAATCGTCAAAGGCACCATCATCGAAGTTCGTCCAAAGGAAGTTCTCGTTGATATCGGTTACAAATCAGAAGGCTCTGTCGCAGGCAACGAATTCGACGACATCAAAACCGTAAAAGTCGGTGATGAAGTCGACGTCCTGATCGAAAAACTCGAAGATCGCGACGGCATGGTCGTGCTCTCGAAGGAAAAAGCAGAATTTAAGCGCAATTGGGACAAGATCCTCGCGACCGCCAACGAAGGCGTCACCGTCAAAGGAAAAGTCCGCGCGGCCGTCAAAGGCGGCCTCATTGTCAACATCGGTGTGGAAGCGTTCCTCCCTGCCTCGCAGATCGACGTCATTCCGCCGAAGAATCTCCAACAGTACGTTGGCAACACCTACGATTTCAAAGTCGTTAAGATTAATCCGGATCGCCAGAACGTTGTTCTGTCCCGCCGCGAATTGATCGAAGCCGAACGCAACGAGAAGCGCTCGAAGCTCCTCGCCGAAATGACTCCTGGCGACGTCCGCAAGGGCACCGTCAAGAACATCACCGATTTCGGTGCGTTCATCGACTTGAACGGTATCGACGGCTTGCTCCATATCACCGATATGAGCTGGGGCCGCATCGGTCATCCTTCAGAAATCTTGAAGGTCGGCCAGGACCTCGACGTTGTCGTTCTCGACATCAACAAGGAAAAGGAACGCGTCAGCCTCGGATTGAAGCAGAAGCTCGCCAATCCTTGGGACAGCATCGAATCGAAGTTCCCGCTCGGCGCGAAGGTCAAAGGCAAGGTTGTCAATCTCGTTCCTTACGGCGCGTTCGTGGAATTGGAACCCGGCGTCGAAGGCCTCGTGCACGTCACCGAATTGTCCTGGACCAAGCGCATTGCCAAACCTTCTGACGTGCTCAAGCAAGGTCAGGAATTGGAAGCGGTTGTTCTCGGCATCAATCGTGAAGAACAGAAGATCTCCCTCGGTATCCGCCAGTTGGAAACCAATCCTTGGGACCAGGCTCAGGAGAAGTATCCGGCCAAGACCAAGGTCAAGGGCAAGATTCGCAACCTGACCAGCTACGGCGCTTTCCTCGAGCTCGAAGAAGGCATCGACGGTATGATCCACGTCTCCGACATCTCCTGGACGCGCAAGATCAATCATCCTTCCGAAGTGTTCAAGAAGGGCGACGAAGTCGAAGCTGTTGTTCTCGAAGTCGACAAGCCGAACCAACGTATCGCGCTCGGTGTCAAACAGCTCAGCGAAGATCCCTGGGAAAACATCGACAAGTATTACAAGGTCGGTGACCTCGTGCAGGGCAAAGTCACCAAGCTCGCGAGCTTCGGTGCGTTCGTCGGTCTCAATCATGACATCGACGGCCTCGTGCACATCTCCCAGGTCAGCGAAGAACGGGTCGACAAGATCAAGAACGTGCTCAAGGTTGGTCAGGACGTGACCGCGCGCGTGATCAAGATCGATCGTGGTGATCGCCGTATCGGTCTGTCCATCAAGGCGGCCAGCTACAGCGACGAACAGCTGAAGGAAGAACAGAAGATTCTGGACAGCTTGAAACCAGGCGAAGACCTCGTGGCGTTGCAACACGCTTTCGATGCCGCCGAAGACATCGTCAAAGAAGACAAAGAATAATCTTTCGTCTCAGTCTTTACGCGAGAGCGAGCCAGCGATGGCTCGCTCTTTTTCTTTTCGCTTCAAATCAACCTGCGCAAAAAGTCGTGAACTTGCTGTTTCCCTTCCCTGCCCTTGATATTACCTTTCCTCGCTCCGCATGACGGATCAACAGATTGCAGAACTAAAGGCTCTTTTGCCGCGATGCATGCTCACCGACTGGGTGAAGCTTGGCTCGCGGTTGATACGTCTTTTGCGGGATAGACATCATCCCGACAAACATGAAGCTCTCCTCAATCGTTTGCTGCAGGAAGTTCATGCGTCGATCGCGTTGCGAGATCGCAGGACGTTGAATGTTCCGCAAGTAACGTATCCGCCGGATCTCCCAATCACCGCGCGAAAGGATGAAATTGTTGCGGCGATCCGCTCGAATCAGGTCGTCGTTATTGCGGGCGAAACCGGCTCCGGGAAAACGACGCAGATTCCGAAGATGTGTCTTGAGGCGGGTTTGGGACTCGAAGCCAAAATCGGTTGCACTCAGCCACGTCGTGTGGCGGCGCTTTCCATTTCGAAACGGATTGCCACTGAATTAAATGCCGCGTGGGGCCGCGAAGTCGGATGCAAAATTCGTTTCGATGATCGTTCCAGCAGCGATACCTATATCAAGTTGATGACCGATGGGATCCTTCTTGCCGAAACGCAGAATGATCCGGACCTGTCGGAGTATAACGCGATTATCATCGACGAGGCGCATGAGCGGTCGTTGAACATCGATTTCCTTCTCGGTTACCTCAAGAGTCTTCTCGCCCGCCGCAAGGATTTAAAACTGATCGTCACCTCCGCCACGATTGATACGGAGGCGTTTTCACGACATTTCAGCAACGCTCCCATCATTGAAGTTTCGGGAAGACTTTATCCGGTCGAGGTGATTTATCGTCCGCTCGACGCGGACTCCGAGGAGCGCGGCGACATCAGTTATGTCGATGCCGCAGTGCAGGCCAGCGAAAATATCATTTACGATACAAATTTCGGGGACATCTTAATTTTCATGCCGGGAGAAAGGGACATTCGCGAAGCCAGCGATCAACTGGAAGGACGTTTCTCGGGCGGCGTCGAAGTGATTCCGTTGTTTGGACGACTCAGTTCCGGCGATCAACAGCGCGTATTTGCTCCATCACCGAGGCGCAAGATTGTCATTGCAACCAACATCGCCGAGACATCGCTGACCATTCCCGGGATTCGCTATGTGATCGACGCGGGACTCGCTCGAATCAGCCGTTACAATTCGCGCACCCGAACCAAGCGGTTGCCCGTGGAACCCGTTTCCCAGAGCAGCGCAAACCAACGCAAAGGCCGCGCTGGCCGTGTGCAGGATGGAACTTGCATCCGCCTGTATTCCGAAGAGGACTTCACGGGGCGTCCAGCCTTTACTCAACCGGAAATTCAACGAGCAAACCTTGCTGAAGTCATTTTGCGGATGAAGGCCTTTCGTCTAGGCGAGATTGAGTCGTTTCCATTCGTCCAAAGTCCAACTCCCGCTGCCATCGCCAATGGTTACAATCTCCTCCAGGAATTGGGCGCGCTGGATGAGAAGCGGGATCTCACACCGCTCGGCCGTGATCTCGCACGATTACCCATCGATCCCACGCTCGGACGCATGCTCCTGCAATCACAAAAAGAGCACGCCACACGCGAGTTGCTGATCATTGCAGCAGGACTGAGCATCCAGGATCCACGTGAACGTCCGCTCGATCAGAAAGACGCGGCAGCCGCGGCACACCGAAGATTCAACGATCCGCAATCTGATTTTCTCGCATTGTTAAACATTTGGAACGAAGTGCACGACCAGTGGGAAAAAATGCGCACGCAGAATCAGCGACGCAAATTTTGCAAACAGCATTTCCTTTCTTATCTGCGCATGCGCGAGTGGCAGGATCTTTACGCACAACTCCACGACGCCCTCGATGGCCTCGGCACCTTGAAGCTAAACGATAGTAATGCGGCCTATGAACCGATCCATCGATCGATTCTCGCAGGCCTGGTGGGACACGTCGCGCGTCGTGAAGATCGGAATACTTACAAAGCAACCTCGAATCGGCTCGTTGCCATTTTTCCTGGCTCAGTCCTGCATCAACGTGGTGAACCGCCTCGGAAACCTGCACAAAAAGGTCCGAAGACTCCGCCGAAACCGCAGCCGAGTCAGCCGCAGTGGATCGTCGCCGGTGAAATTGTGGAGACCTCACAACTCTTCGCCCGCACCGTAGCGGGAATTGACCCGCAATGGATTTTTCAACTCGCGCCACACTGTTGCAAAGTAACGCATCAGAATCCGCACTGGAGCGTTGGCGCTGGCCGGGTCCTCGTAGATGAAATTGTCACGTTACATGGGCTTGAAGTGCAGCGTCGCAAAGTGGCTTACGGAAATATCAATGCGAAGGATGCCACCGCCCTCTTCATCCGCGGCGCGCTTGTCGAAGAAAATCTTTTACCTCACCGCAAAGCGGAGGAGGACGAAACCGATGATTTGCGTACCGTCACGCAGGCTGCAGTCGCTGAACGCAAACTCCCCGCGCAATATCGGTTTCTCGAACACAACCACGCCATCCGCCAGAAGATCGAGAACTGGCAGACACGAGTCCGTCGCTACAACTTCGCTGGCCTGGATGAAGCGTTGTTCAAATTCTACGCGGAGCGTTTGGAGAACGTCTCCTCAGTGCACGAACTCAATCGCGCGCTGAGAGAGAACGCTTCGAAGGATTTTCTTTTCATTTCCGAAGCAGACCTGACAGGTGGGCAAGCGATTGATTACGACGCCACGGCTTTTCCAGATGCCGTTCCCGTGGGCGGGCAACCGGTTGCCGTGTCTTATGCCTACGCACCCGGCGAAGAACACGATGGCATCACGATTAAACTGCCGTTCACCGTCGCACAAACCGCGTCCGCAGGACTGCTAGAGTGGGCAGTGCCGGGTTTGCGCGAAGAAAAAATTGCCGAACTGTTGCGCGCATTGCCAAAAGCGATTCGACGCGACCTGATGCCCTTCCCGCCGAAGGTGGCGGAGATTGTGGAACACTTCAGCCCAACCGGAACGTCCTTCCTGAACGATCTGGGACGGTTCATTCAGCAGCGCTGGGGCGTGGAAGTTCCGGCGACGGCATGGCCGGCGGATGCCCTGCCCGCGCACCTGCGACCCCGCATTGAAATCGTCGACAACAATCAAAAAACAATCAGCACGGGTCGCGATTTAAACGCATTACGCGCACAATTGGAGAAAGTTAAAGTTGCGCCAACGCCGGAACCGGCACATTGGCAGCGGGCCGCTCAACAATGGGAGCGCTTTGCTTTGACTGGTTGGACGTGTGGGGATTTGCCCGAACGTATCACCGTGAGCGACAATCCGACGCTGCCGGTCTATGCCTGGCCCGGGCTGCAATTCGAGGACGGAAACGTGAATCTCCGTTTGTTCCGAAGCAAAGACGCCGCACGCATCGCCAGTGTTGGAGGTGTCCGCCGTCTCGTTGAACTTGCGGTGCAGAAAGATCTCGCGTGGATGGAAAAGGATTTACGCGCCCTCGCGTCGCTGAATGCCTATTATTCTCCCATCGGGACCGCGGAGGAATTGCAGGAGACCGCTCTCGAGCATCTGAAGCGACATATTCTGCCCTCAGCGCCTTTGCCAGCGTTAACACAAAACCATTTTCAAGCAGCGGTAGAAGAAGCGAAACGTCGCATCCCCGGTCTCGCCTCAAATTGGATGGATCAATTGAATGGCCTGTTGCAATTGCGGCAAAAGGTCCAGAAAAGTGTCGGCACAGTCGTGGTTGCCAAGGCGCAACCCGAACGGCCCAAAACCCTGACCGACTTCAGCCAATTAGGAAAGGTCTCCCCTGCTCCGGTCAAAGCCAATCCCCTCGCGAATGAATTGATTGCTTTGATGCCACCACGTTTTTTGGAATCGATTACGTTCGAACGTTTGCCGCACCTCACCCGCTATTTAAAAGCGTTGCTGTTGCGAGCTGAACGTGCCGCAATGAATCCCGCAAAAGACCAGGAAAGAATCCGCCAGCTCACGCCCTACACAGAAGCGTTATCTCGGCTGGCCTCAGGCAAAACTCAGTCTCCGGAACGCCAGCGCCTCGTTGAAGAACTGCGCTGGATGATCGAAGAGTTTAAAGTATCGCTCTTCGCACAGGAGGTTGGAACCGCCGGACCTATTTCAGCCAAACGTCTCGATCAACATTTGGAATTGATCCGGCAAACGCCCGAATAAGAGTTATTGTTTTGTTTCGATCGAGGCAAAGAGACTTTCCAGGCTGTTAAAATTTCCTGTCTGCGGCGCGGTGGAATCGAGTGTCTGGCGCAAATACATCACCGCATCCTCCACCGATTTGACCGATCGCGGCAACGTTGCGCCACAAGCATTGGCATGTCCCCCGCCCTGCAGTTTCTCCGCGATCTTCAAAGCCTCGCCATTGCGACTGCGCAAGCTCACGACAAAAACGTTGTTCGATTTTTGAATCATCGTCAGCAACACAGGAAATGGCGTGGATTGCGTTTCCAACAACTGATGCACAATTAAATTCACATTCCCGACCACGGTCTCGACGTAACCCAGTTTCGGCGTGATCTGGGTCACATGTTTCTTGCTCCATTCGAAACCGAGCGGGTCTTCGACCTTTCGTTTCACCGTCATTACATCCAGGAGAGGATGATTCAACAAACGTTCCAATTCACCTTCAAGCAACGCGTGCAAGGGCCAAAAACCATACGTCTTGACGAGATTGGCGTAATCGGTGGCCAGCACAAAATCTGGATCTTCCTGCAAAAACAAATCGGCGACGTCGTTCAGGTGCACGAGACGATCGAGTTCGGGTGATCCCAGGCCGTGCTGTTTGCATAATTCATAACACAGAAGGCCGGCAGATTTTTTCAGGTCATGAATCAGGTGGACCTGTTTGGGCAAAGTGTCGGTTTTGTGATGGTCGATCACGACCCAGTTCGCTTTGTCCGTGCGAGGATCAAAAGTAAAATCGCAGACCCAGCCCGAGCGCTCGCGGAATTCACGCAGTTTCCAGGCATTGTAGTGGTAGGCCTCCAGGCGGACGTCGGTATTAAAGAGCTTTTTCGCCAGCCGCTGCAACAGCAGGCCAGACACAAATCCGTCCAAATCACTTTCGTGCGTTAAGATGACATCCGGCTTTGGGAGCGCTTCCATTACGTTCAAACTATCCGAACCATTTCGTGGTTACCAGCGGCGATTTTCAAAAGCTCTGAAATTGAATGACAAAACTTTTTGCGGCTTTTAGTTTTCAGCCCGATGAAAGCCGCCAATCGCGCCCTCGAGAACAGCGTCCGCAAAATCGTCGACACCGCCCCGATCACCGATATTCATACTCACCTTTATGATCCGGCGTTTGGAGAACTGCTTCTTTCGGGCATCGATGATTTGCTGACCTACCATTACCTCGTCGCGGAGGCATTCCGTTATTTTGACATGCCTTACGAGAAGTTTTGGTCGATGTCAAAAAGCGAGCAGGCGGAAAACATTTGGAATGCTCTCTTTATTGAACACTCTCCCGTCTCAGAAGCTTGTCGCGGTGTCCTCACCACTTTAAATGCGCTGGGATTGGATGTGAAAAAGCGCGATCTGCGTGCGCTTCGTAAATGGTTCGCCGCGCAAAAACCGGAGAAATATGTCAGCCTCGTGATGAAGACGGCCAACGTGGCAAAGATCTACATGACCAACTCGCCGTTCGATGATCTGGAACGTCCGACGTGGGAAAAGGGTTTCAAACGTGATCCGCGTTTCATCGCCGCCTTGCGTATCGACCCGCTGATTTTGAGCTGGGATTCCGTGGCGCCGAAACTGACCCAAATGGGCTACAACGTTCGTCCTGACTTGAATGCTAAGACGATCAGCGAAGTGCGCCGTTTTCTTTCGGACTGGACGAAAAAAATTCAAGCTCGCTATCTGATGGTGTCGTTACCACCGGACTTTGCCTTCCCGGCTGATAACAAATGCAATCAGTTGATCGAAGCTGCGGTCCTGCCTCATTGCCGCGAGTTCAATCTGCCCTTTGCGCTCATGCCCGGCGTGAAACGAGCCGTCAATCCACAACTCAAACTGGCCGGAGACGGCATTGGTTTGAGTAATCTGACATCGCTTTCAAATCTCTGCGCACAATTCCCGGACAACAAATTTCTTGCCACAGTCCTGGCGCGCGAAAACCAGCACGAACTTTGCATTCTCGCCAGGAAGTTTCGGAATTTGCACATTTTCGGTTGCTGGTGGTTTACAAATGTTCCTCACATCATCAACGACATGACGCGAATGCGCCTGGAACTCGTGGGACTGAGCATGACGCCACAGCATTCCGACGCACGGGTTCTCGACCAGATCATCTATAAATGGCGTCACAGCAAACAGGTCATTGCGGATGTCTTGGTTGAAAAATATTCCGATCTCGCCGCAACCGGTTGGAGAGCCACCCCGAAGGAGATCGAGCGCGACGTTCAGGACCTTTTCGGCGGTGCCTTTGAAACATTCTGTGCGGGATCTTGATCATCGGAAAGGCGCGGAAACGTCCCCCGAGTGCCCAACCTCTGGCCCTCCCGGGCGCACCAGTGCCATTTAGTTAAGACAATAACTTTTGTCTATCATCGCATAATGGGACGAAAGCGTAGCGCCGACTGGTAGTCGGCTGTATCGCCGGTTGTCAACCGGCGGGCTGCGCAAATCACGAGGCCATTCGAATCAATAACCCTGGCGTGGCTGTCGCGGCGACTGCGAGTTGCCAACTCGCGATACAGCCGATTAACAATCGGCGCTACAGATCTGGCCCGTCACGGGCTCACTCCGTCCGATACCGATTCATTCTATCACGCTAAGTTCTTAACTAAATGGCAGTGCCCGGGCGCACCCCCCTCTATTAAGCAGCTTTCAGGAACGATTTTCCTGCTCTTGCTGGGAATCGCTCTGCAGGAAGCTTTGCCCTGTATAAAAAGAGACAGTTAATAGGACGTTTAAAAGGGGTGTTTGCGTAAGTGCTTGATTGATAGCTCGGAGGACCATCCGGAAACGTTTCCGGATGCACGCGCAGCTTTGGTTT
>CBHTTJ010000188.1:0-11650 GCA_966095605.1 uncultured bacterium
GTCGTTTTTTCCTCCATCACGATTCTCATCAGCAACTTCTTTCTCACCATGTTGCTTAACCAGATGTTACCGACATGATCGAAGTTCGAGATCTCAAGAAAAGTTTTGGATCGCACCGCGTTCTCGACGGGGTGAATTTAAAGATCGAGAAAGGCGAATCGCTGGTCATCATCGGCGCGAGCGGCGGCGGGAAGAGCGTTTTGCTCAAACACCTGATTGGCCTGACTCAACCGGATTCCGGCGACGTGATCATTGATGGCCAGAATATTTCGCGGATGAACGAGCGGGAGTTGATCCGCGTTCGCCATAAATTCGGCATGCTGTTCCAAATGGCCGCGCTGTTCGACTCCATGACCGTGGCGGAAAACATTGCGTTTCCGTTGCGACGCGAGGTTCATCTCGAGGAAAAGGAAATCAAAGAGCGGATCAAGGAAGTGCTCGAAATGGTGGACTTGCCGGGAACTGAAAACAAAAAACCAGCGGAACTTTCCGGCGGCATGCGCAAGCGGGTCGGCCTCGCGCGCGCGATTGTTTATCGGCCCGAAATTGTTTTATACGACGAACCTACCACTGGCCTTGACCCCATCGTTTCCGACAGCATTGATCAATTGATGGTGAAAGTGGTGGAACAGCTGAAGGTGACATCTATTGTAGTCACCCATGACATGCGTAGCGCGCGTTGCGTGGGAAAACGAATCGTGATGCTGCACAAAGGAAAGATTCATGTCAGCGCGACGCCGGATGAACTGTTCGCCTCCAAAGATCCCATTGTCCATAAATTCGTAAACGGTATTTCCGACGAAAAAGAACACAACTTCGACACATGAAACGACTGGAATTTAAAGTAGGCATTTTTGTTGCGATCGGGCTCGCCATCATCGCGACGCTGATGCTCATTTTTTCGCACGGCTTATCGTTTTCCAAGCCGACCTACATTTTGCACATGAAGGCGGATACCGTGGGTGGTTTGAAGAAACAAGCGCCGGTGCTTTTGGCCGGTGTACAGGTGGGCGCGGTTTCCGACATTAATCTTGCCGGGGACGGTAAATCGGTCGTGATGACTTTGAAGATCGATCGCAGCGTGAAACTTTACAGTGACGCAAAATTCTCGATCGATGCCCTTGGTTTCCTCGGCGATCAATTCGTTGCCATCCGTCCGCGCACCAATGCAGAACCTGCGTTGAAAGATGGTGACACGGTTTACGGCGAACCCCCTTTTGATCTGCAGGAAGTTGCCCGCGCTTCCCTCGGATTTATCCATCGCCTCGACGAAACGGCCCAGCGTCTCAACTCCGCCATCAAACGAATCGACGAAGTTGTCCTCGCGGAAACCAATCTGCTCAGCCTTTCCGAAACCATTCACAACTTTAAAAACGTTTCCGAAGGCGCGATTACCACGGTGGAACAGATCGGCAGTATATTTAAAACCAACGAGGCTGCCATCGGTGGTTCTGTCAGCAATCTGGCCCATTTTTCCGATCAGCTGAATAAACTTGCGGATGAGCTAAGTGAGACCGTAATTACTAACCGAGTCACCGTTACCCGAGCCATGAACAATCTGGAAGCAGCGTCGCGTTCAGTGACGAACCTTCTGGGCGAAGTCGAGGCCGGAAATGGATTGGCGGGTTCCTTGTTGAAGGACCGGGAAATGAAAGAGCACTTCTCGGAAACGATTGCAAGTGCACGGGAACTGGCGTTTAACTTAAACGTTCTCAGCAGTAATATTAATACGAAGGGCATCTGGCGTACGTTGTGGAAACCGAAGACTCCACCGCCTTTGCCCCCAAAAAGATAAATCATGACACTTTGGGTCATCCGAATCCTGTTCCTGGCGCTATGCAGCGTCGGTGGATATGAAGTCAGTCAGGTGCGTCCTGAACTGATCAGTGGTGAACATGGTGGTCTTTATGGATTGTTGGCGGGATTCGGTTTCGGCGGATTCCTGATTGCCATCGATGAGATGGTGAAGGGTCTTTCTCTTCGCGCCTTTTCCGCGACGACTTTTGGGCTCCTTCTCGGAACCGTGATTGCCTGGCTGATCGACCGTTCAGAACTGTTTATTTATGTTGAAGGTCGCACTCAATGGATTGTGCGGCTCGCGCTGTTCATCGGGTTCGGTTACATCGGCATGATCCTCGCGATGCGCAGCAACAAGGAAGATTTCTCATTGATCATCCCTTACGTCCGTTTCGCTTCCCAGAGCAAACCAGAAAACCTCATGGTTTTGGACACGAGCGCGATTATCGACGGACGCATCGCCGATCTTTTGGAAGCCCGATTTGTCGAAGGAACAATTGTTGTCCCACGCTTTGTCCTGAAAGAACTGCAACAGATTTCCGATTCGAACGATCCCATCAAGAGAGCCCGTGGGCGCCGTGGGCTCGAGATGTTAAATCGCATCCAGCATAATCCACTGAGCGAAGTGAAGATTCATGAAGGCGATTTCACGGATGAAAAAGAAGTGGACGCAAAGCTGGTGCGCCTCGCGAAGGTGATCGGCGGAAAACTTTTTACCAACGATTATAACCTTTCAAAGATCGCCGAACTGCAATCAGTCATTTGCGTTAATTTGAACGAGCTTTCGGCCCGGTTGAAACCTGTCATTCTTCCTGGCGAAACATTCTCGCTGAAGATTGTTCGCGAAGGAAAAGACAAGGGACAGGGTGTCGGGTATCTAAACGACGGCACGATGGTTGTCGTCAACCAGGGCCAGACGCTCGTAGGGCAGCAAGCGCATGTCCAGGTGCAAAGCCTTTTGCAGACAGGGGCCGGGGTGATCGTGTTTGCCGAACTTAAATCGGCGGCTTGATATTCGGAGCCAATGGAGGCAGTGTTATGGCATGGAAATGGTCACCGTTTTCGAATCGGTCGATCCTGCTGAAGCTCAGCTGATCCGCTCCCGCCTTGAAGTAGCAGGTTTCGACGTCGTCATTCCCAACGAACTCTCTACGCTGAACATCGAACATGGAGCGATTGCGCCCGGCGGCTTGTCGGTGCAGGTTCCCGAAGATGAAGCAGAAGAAGCTCGCGCTTTGATCAAGAGCGAGGAAAATATGACCTCGTGAATCGACGCGTTTCGTTCGCCAAATTAACACGCCTGCTAAAAACAGGAGAATTTTCTACCGACCTAAAAATCCGCCAAAGCCATGCAGGCGATAAATGGTTCGCCGCTCATTTGCCTGACGCGGTCGCTTTTCCTCGCAGCACGGAATCCGTTTCCAAGATCGTTCGGTTTGCTTACGACCACAGAATTCCGTTGACGGCGCGCGGTGCTGGATATGGTTACGTCGGCGGTTGTGTTCCGATGAAAGGTGGAATCGCCCTTTCTCTCGCGAAGATGACGCGCATTAAAGAAATCAATGACAGTGATTTCGTTGCAGTCGTGGAAGCGGGCGTCATCACCAAAACTCTGCAGGATGCCTGCGAGAAGAAGCTACTGTTTTATCCACCCGATCCGGCGAGCCGCGCCGACTGCACACTGGGAGGAAATATCGTCACGAACGCCGGTGGCCCGCGTTGCCTGAAATACGGCGTGACGCGTGATTACGTTCTTGGACTACAAGTGGTGCTTTCGGATGGAACAATCGTGAAGCTCGGAAGTCGCACCCACAAAAACAAAACGGGCTTCGATTTGTCCCGATTATTTGTGGGAAGCGAAGGGATGTTGGGCATTGTCACCGAAGCGACTTTAAAACTTCTTCCCCTGCCGCCTTATCGCGCGGCGTTGAGTGTCGGTTTCGATTCGATGAAAAAGGCCGCACACGCCATTCGTTCTATCTTTCGCGCAGGCTTTTTGCCATGTGCTGTGGAGGTAGCGGACGAATTTACTTTGCGAGCCGCCGAGAAACGAACAGGCAACTCATCGCTCGCCGGTTGTCGCGCCCATTTGATCGTAGAACTCGACGGGCAGGAAAAGTCTGTCCGCGGCGAAATCAAGCAACTGCAACGGTTGCTGACATCGATTAAACCGATTTTTCTAAAGTATGCCTTCGGCGCCGACGGCTGCGAAAAAATCTGGCAGTTGCGCAGAGAGTTTTCCTACAGCCTGCGCGATACGGGGTTAAAGAAATTAAACCAGGATATTGTCGTCCCGCGCGGACGCCTGGAAGACCTGTTTGCCTTTGCCGCTCGGCTGCAAAAGAAACACGGCTTCCCTATCGCTTGCTTCGGCCACGCTGGAGATGGAAATCTCCACGTGAACATCATGATCAATGATAAGGATCAGCGGGAAGTGGATCGCAGCACCGGAGCTTTGGATGAGCTTTTCAAGCAAGTTCTTGCCTGGAATGGCGTCATCACGGGCGAGCACGGAATCGGGTTGGCTAAACAGCCATGGTGGTCTCTGGCCGTTTCTCCGGAGGCGCAACACCTCCATCATACGGTCAAAGACGCACTCGATCCCCGCGGGATTTTAAATCCCGGCAAATTCCTCTAAGCACCTGGACGATGCTGATTCTGCGGACGGAAACCGCCGCCTTGCGGACGGTCTTCACGTGGCTTCGCCGAATCAACCGTCAATGGACGGCCTTGGAACTCTTTCTTGTGCAGTAATTCGATAGCTTTTTTAGCTTCTTCGTCGTTGCTCATTTCGACGAAACCGAATCCACGGGATTTTCCGGTCATGCGGTCGAGCATGATCTTGGCAGAGACAACTACACCCGCCTGGGTGAAGTGACCTTGGAGATCATTTTCTGTAACGGTGTACGGAAGATTACCGATGAATAGTCTAGCAGACATAGGCGTAACTGGGTTTGGGAACGCCCCGACTGTAGCGAATTCTCCTATTCCGGCAATCAAAAAGTTCTTACGCGTTTATGAGGCCACCCCCGGCAGCGGTGCTTCCCCACCTGCCTGCTCTTCAGATTCCTCACTAATCACAGGCGCGACAGCCTGCAATTTGTCGCCGGCATCGAGATTAATCAGCTTCACACCCTGAGTATTACGACCCGCTTCGCGAATATCCTTCACAAACGTTCGCACCATCTGGCCACCCACAGTAATAAGCATGATCTCATCTTTGTCTTGAACCGTAAGAGCGCCAACGACTTTACCCGTCTTGTCGGTTGTCTTCATCGTGATGATGCCTTTGCCGCCGCGGGATTGGAGGCGGTACTCACCGAAATCCGTCCGTTTGCCAATACCGTTTTCTCCAGCGACAAGCAGCGTCGCATCTGGAACGACAATCGCCAAAGCAACAACGGCGTCGCCCTTTTCCAAATTAATTCCTCTAACACCACCGGCGGCGCGCCCCATCGAACGCACATCTGCTTCTGAAAAACGAATACTCATTCCATCGTGAGTAATAATGACAACATCATCGCCCGCGTCTTTGACTTCCTCGTTCTCAACAACACTGCCGCGCGTCAGTTTGACTTCGATCAGCGTGTCACCCTCTTCAATACCAATCGCGATAATGCCGCCTTTGCGGACGTTCGCGAATTCGGACAAAGAAGTTTTCTTCACCGTTCCCATCTGCGTTGCGAAGAACAATTCACCGGATTGTGTCCAGGTCTGATCTTCATTATTTGGTCCGGTCTTGGAAATAATCCGGATCATTGCGGCCACCTTCTCACCTTCTTTTAATTCAAGAATGTTCGCGATGCTGCGGCCTTTGGCGGCGCGTCCCATGTCCGGAATTTCATGCACGCGCTCGACGTATACGCGACCGGTGTTCGTAAAGAACATCAAATAATCGTGCGTGCTTGCGGTAAACAAATGTTCGATGAAATCGTTTTCCTCCGCTGTCTCCCCTTCGCGTGTGGTCATACCGATCACACCTTTACCACCGCGACGTTGCGCCCGGTAGGAACTCACATTCGTTCGCTTGATCAACCCGCTGTGCGTCAGCGTAATGATGACACCTTCGTTCGCGATTAAATCTTCGATGGCGATTTCCCCTTCATCTGGAACGAGTTCGGTCAGACGCGGCGTTGCATGTTTTTCTTTAATCGCCAGCAACTCAGTTTTGATAATGCTGAGAACGCGCGCTTCTTTCGCAAGAATATCGAGCAAATCTTTAATGACTTCGAGTAACGCCTTGTATTCCGCATCGACCTTGTCGATTTCGAGGCCGGTCAATTGATACAAACGCAGATCGAGGATCGCGTCTACCTGGCGTTCCGTCAGCGCATAACGTCCGTTTACCAGGCGGCTCTCGCTCCGGATCAGAATCGACCAACGCTCGACCTGTTCGCGGCTCCATTCAAATGCCAAAAGCTTAACCTTCGCTTCATCACGATTCTTTGAACTGCGAATGATGTGAATGAATTCGTCGAGGTTCGACAGCGCGATCAGGTAACCTTCGAGCAACTCCGCGCGTTCTTCCGCTTTCTTCAATTCGAAACGCGTTCGACGAATGATCACTTCGCGACGATGTTCGATGTAACAATTGATCAGTTCCTTGAGGTTCAGCGTTTTCGGACGGCCGTGATCGATGGCCAGCATGTTCACGGAGAACGAAGATTCCAACGACGTATGCTGGTACAGATTGTTGATGACAACCTTCGGCACCGCGTCGCGTTTCAATTCGATGACGAGACGCGTATTTTCGTCGGATTCATTGCGCAGACCGGAAATGCCTTCGAGAATCTTTTCATTCACCAACTCGGCGATGCGTTCTTCAAGCGTCGCGCGGTTGACGTTGTAGGGAATTTCCGTGATGACCAACTGTTCGCGGCCACCCTTCATTTCTTCCACGCCTACTTTGCCGCGGACTTTCACGCTGCCGCGACCGGTCATGAAATATTGTTTAATCCCCTCAAGACCGCAGATCATGGCGCCGGTGGGAAAGTCCGGACCTTTGATGAACTTCATCAACTGCGGAATCGTAATGCTCGGGTTATCGATCTGCGCGCAGATGCCGTCGATCATTTCGCCCAGGTTATGCGGCGGAATGTTCGTGGCCATACCAACCGCGATACCGGTACCACCGTTAACCAAAAGATTCGGAAACGCCGCGGGGAAAACAGTCGGCTCGGTAAGACGCTCGTCGTAATTCGGGACAAAATCGACGGTGTCTTTGTCCATGTCTTCCATCAAAGCCGCACCCAGATGCGTCATGCGGGCTTCCGTATAACGCATCGCCGCCGGTGGATCGCCTTCAATGGAACCAAAGTTCCCCTGCCCATCGATCAACGTGTCGCGCATCGCCCAGGGTTGGGCCATGTGCACGAGCGTCGGATAAATCACCGCCTCACCGTGAGGATGGAAATCACCAGAAGTATCGCCGCAAATCTTGGCGCATTTGTAATGCTTGCGGCCCGGATACAGACTCAACCGTTGCATCGCGAAGAGAATGCGGCGTTGCGATGGCTTTAAACCATCCCGCGCGTCGGGTAATGCGCGGGAGATAATGACGGACATCGAGTAATCCAGGAACGAGTTCTTGATCTCGTCGGCGACGTTAATCTTCGCGATCTTTTCGTTCGCCGCAAACAACGGTGTATTGGACACCGGTAAATTTTCTTTTGGATTCTGCGGTTCGTTGGACTCAGCCATAGATTTAAAGGATCTGCTTCAGGAAATTTTCGGAAACGCTTAAACGTCGAGGTTACGAACGTTCAGCGCATTGTCTTCGATGAACTGCCGGCGCGGTTCCACTTCTTCACCCATCAGCTTGGTGAACATCTCTTCCGCTTCCACGGCATCGGTCAGGTCGACCCGCAGCAGCTTGCGCTTTGCCGGGTTCATGGTGGTTTCGAACAACTCCGCCGGGTTCATTTCACCCAGTCCTTTGAAGCGCTTAACCTGGATGCCGCGACGGCCAACTTCGATTACCGCTGTCAGGATTTCAGGGATCGCAAACAACGGCTTGATCTGCCGTTTATCGCCTTCCCCTTCCATCAATTCAAAGAGTGGTTTGTCCTGCGCCGCGTAGTGATCAACGTTGAAACCTTTCTTCGAAAGCTTCGAGAGCAATTCCGCAATCGCTTTGCTTTCGTGAATTTCCACGTGACGCGCCCGACGGCTCGGTCCGTTTTTCTTTTCGATCGTCGTGTCGGATTCCTCTTCGGTCCCGGCCACGAACAATTTCAAATCCACATTCGCTTCGGCAAACTTCCGCAAATCTTCCTCGGTCATGAAGTAATGAACCGTTTCATTATTTCCTTCGCGCACTTTGACGAGGTGACGCGGCAGTTCCTGCGTCTTCGTATTGCCGGCTTCGACGTAATCCGCAAAGTCGCCACCATGACGACGCAATGCCGTGGCGTATTTGTCCAACGCCTGCAGCAACTCAAGGATTTCCTCAAGCGGTTTGTCCGAGATTTCTTTGCCGTCGGCGAGATTGCGCAAACAAACTTCTTCGGTCCCGAGCTGAATCAAAATCTTGTTCAACTGCGCGTCGTCTTCGACGTATTCAACGCGTTTCTTACGGGAAATCTGGTAAAGCGGCGGCTGCGCAATGTAAATGAAGCCCTGCTTCACCAATTGCGTCATCTGCCGATAAAAGAACGTCAGCAACAACGTCCGGATGTGTGATCCGTCGACGTCGGCATCGGTCATGATAATGATCTTGTGATAGCGAAGCTTCTCCAGGTTAAACGCCCCTTCCCCTTCTCCATCGCCGATACCGGTTCCCACCGCCGTAATCATCGTGCGGATTTCGTTGTTCTGAAGAACTTTGTCGAGACGCGCCTTTTCAACGTTAATCAACTTACCGCGAATCGGGAGTATCGCCTGGAACTTCCGGTCGCGCCCCTGCTTGGCGGAGCCACCGGCGGAGTCACCTTCGACGATGTACAATTCCGTGTTTACCGGATCACGATCGGAACAATCCGCCAGCTTGCCGGGCAAACCACCGCCCGCCATCGCTGTTTTACGAACCGCTTCACGTGCTTTGCGCGCCGCTTCACGAGCACGGGCTGCGTTCAGCGCTTTATCCAAAACTTTCTTCGCCACCGGAGGATTGGCGTCGAAATGACTCATCAACCCTTCGTAGCAAACGGAACCGACAATGCTTTCGACTTCCGGCGAAATAAGTTTCACCTTGGTCTGTGATTCAAACTTCGGATCGCTGTGCTTTACCGAAACCACCGCAGTCAAACCTTCGCGGACGTCATCACCGGTAATCTGCGGGTCTTTGTCCTTCAGGAGATTGTTCTGCTTCGAATACTGATTGATCGCACGGGTGAGAGCGCTGCGGAAACCGGAGAGATGCGCGCCGCCGTCCGGATTGTGAATCGTGTTGGTGTAGCAAAGAACCTGGTCGTTGTAGCTGTCGTTGTACTGCAGGACAACTTCAACATGGACTTCCACTTCCTTGTCGGAGGTGGAAACTTTGCACTGCTTGAAAAAGTCAATCGGCTTGGGATGAATGACCGTCTTGCTCTTGTTGAGCTGTTTGACGAATTCGATAACCCCATCCTTGTAGAACAAAGTCTCGCGCTTCGCATCAGGACTCCGCTCATCGAGAAACGTAATTTCCAAACCGGAATTTAAAAATGCCAGTTCACGCAGACGCGTGGTGATGCGATCCGATTTGAATTCGGTCGTTTCACGGAAAATTTCCGGGTCCGGCTTAAACGTGATGAACGTTCCTGTTCCCTTCGCTTTGCCGATCACTTCGAGTTTCTTCACGGTCTTGCCGCGCTCGAACTCCATGTGATGCACCTGGCCGTCACGGATGACTTCGACTTCGAACCATTCGGACACTGCGTTCACGCATTTCGCGCCGACGCCGTGAGTACCGCCGGAAAATTTATAACCGCCCTGACCGTATTTACCGCCCGAGTGCAAGGTCGTAAGCACCATTTCCACTCCGGGAATCTTATACTGCGGATGAATATCCACCGGAATGCCACGACCATTGTCGCGGATGGAGATGGAACCATCCATGTGAATGGTCACGTCGATCTTGGTGCAATGGCCCGCGAGAAATTCGTCGACGGAATTGTCGAGCACTTCCGACACGCAATGATGGAGTGCGCGTTCATCCGTCCCACCGATATACATGCCGGGCTTTTTTCGCACGGCTTCCAGCCCTTCGAGCTTGCCCAATTTCGAGGCGTCATAGCTCTCTTTTGCAGCTGGTTTTTCGGAGGACTGGTTCTCTAAAACTTCGTTTTCTTTGGGCATAAAAAGTCGTTCAGCGGATGTGATACGCCGCCCGAAAAAGGACGTTGAAAGTATAGGAAAAAACCCCGCTTACAGACAATGTTTATTTTAGCACAAAAAGGTCACAAAACTACAATTAGTTGTAGGCTAAAATTGCGATTGGCCGGACTAATTGCGGTTTTGCGCCTAATTCTAAGCAAGTTACGAGGAATACTCTTGCACCATCCCTTTAGACCCCCTTCCTGAAAAAGCAAAAAGAACGGATGCGGGCTGAAAAACCCACATCCGTTTCCCCACTTTAATTGAAAAGCTTAAGGCTTACGGATTGCTTTGGGGAGTGCTGGAAGAGCCAGAACTCGAACTTCCCGTTCCTGAGCCAGAGGTACCGCTGGATCCGCCCGAGGTTCCAGAACCGCTGGTGCCCGAACCTGATGTTCCACTGCTCGAGCCGCTGGAGCCACTCGATCCGGAACTGTTCGGCGACTGGGAGCCGGAAGGTTCATTGACGGAGCTGCCGGAAGAACTGCCCGACGACGAGCCCCCTTGGTAAGAGCTGTTCGTTCGGCTCATATCCAGGGAATTCGTGGAGCTGCTTGAGCTGCTGCGACTTGAACCCGCGGGCTCGTTCACCGTATCGGAAGAACGGTCACGACAGCCGACAAATGCAGCCATCGCCAGTGCGCAGGTGGTAAGAACTAATTGTTTTTTCATAACTTCGATTGCCTTTCGTTGGTAGACTAAATGCGTCTCCCCGATACGTTCCACAAATCGAGTCGTAAACAATGAGGGCAATCTCCGTTTTTGGGTTGGTGAAATCCAGAAGATGGGAACGGATCCACTAAAGCAACGCTCGTCAGCAGCGGCGGCAGAAATCCAACAAAAATTTGGCGTGTTCCTGAATGCGAGGGTCCGAGCTGTGAAGTAATTCCTCATATACCGCCTTTCCTTTGGGAATCTCCTTTTCAAGCGTTGGCAAGCCGACCCTCATCAAAAAAGGAAGCTGGAGAAGGCGAACAGGGGAAACGGGAAAAATCCAGAATCGCCAGCGCAGCTTGTAAGTCCCGATTTTGACGCATTGACAAAGAAACCCGAGCAATTCACCGGGCTCATGTCGAATACCATTCTGCAATGCCATCACAACCGGTCTGACACAAAATAGGGTGGAGGTATTCCAAGAGTACTGATGAATGGCGCGGCTCCACAATCCATCGTAAATAGCCTCGTCTTTCTCGTCGGCATCGCCCACGTGTAGATCCAAAAGAAACCTTTTAAGCCGCCAGGCGCTTCCATAGGCATCGAACAACGCAAACCAAGGCACGGAGCTAAGATAACTCTCAATCGATTCCTCTACGGAGATGTTAGATTGCGGTTGAATACTTCGCCTTTCAGTGTTGCCCCAAGAGGCTAGACTTAAATAGCAAACTGTCGACGTCTTAAGGGAAAAATTGCCTTTAAAATTGAAATTTTGGGAATCAAAAAAGCGTTTCTCACGTGAGAAACGGTTTTCCGGGAATCAAAATTCCGTTTCCGAGCTCGGAATCGGTTTTTTGAGAACCAAAAATCCGTTTCTGACGTTGGAATCCGTTTTCTGGGAATC
>CBHTTJ010000189.1:0-11582 GCA_966095605.1 uncultured bacterium
GACATCGGCGTAGGCTTGTCGATATACCTCTTGAATCAGTGGTTCATCTGTCATGGCTACCTCCTTTGTCGGCGGAGCCGGTGACTGGCGGCATCTGTGCGAACAGTTCGTTGAATCTGCGAATGAACTCCTGCACGTTCTTTTCACGTTCAGGGCTCAATTTGTATGGGATAAGTTTTATTTCTTTCATTGTTATTCCTTTTGGTTGTCCTCGGCTGTGGCACACACCTCAGCGAGATGTTTTTGTAAACTTTCACTAAGCCTTATTTGGGCATCGTTCCCCGCGTTGAAGTATGCGGAATGGGGCACGGTGAACCCCTCCACCTTGCACACGTAATTGACGGACTTCTGGAAGCCGTCCTCACCACGTTGTATGGTGTGCAGAACCACCTCGGCATTTCCTCCACCGGACTTGACCCAATGTTTTGCAAAATTCGATGCAAGGTTCGTGGGGTCTACATTCGGCAGGTTTGAGCCGTCCAACAGCACATGGAAGTGATACCGTTTCGTGGCGTGGTCCCCTTGTTGGGACAGCACCCAGCGGAGTTCTCCACGTTGCAGGTGCAGACGCGTCTCAAGATTCTTGATTGTTTTCTGAAAGGTCTGAATTCGGATGCGTTCTGATGTCGGCGATTTGAAGGTGAGAGTTCCGAACAATATCCAAGTGGTTATTTTGTCCAACCGTTGGCGGACTGAGTCGTAGCGTGGCGTGTTCGTGTTCATCGTGTTTCCTTCCGGACAATACGGAGACCAAGCCAAGTGGGTTTTTCCACTCGTCGGGAGTTTTATAAATAGCTCGAATCACAAAGTGTCTGACTGAAAACCACCGATAGGAAAGAACGTCCGGCGTTCTGGCCTACATTCTTATATATGTGGGCGTAGGGCCAAAACGCGGACGGACTTAATTTATTTTTTCTGAGCATCGGCGGGGGGCAAAAGACCCCAAAAAGATTGCACAGCACGTTGTTCTAATTCTCGGCAGTAGTGGCGTTTGGCGATGGTCACTGAATTACCCATCTCAAAAACAACCTCGGCGATGTTTTTTAGTTCGTTCCACCGATTCGTTCCGAACGTGTGGCGCAAACCGTCTTGAATCCATTCGAACGAAACCGAATCGCGGAACTCTTGTTGCAGGTTTTCGTGCGCGACTGTCGGATTGAGGGGGGAGTTCTCGGGCATCACGGTTTGAAAGTGTTTCAGCCATGAGATGGCTGTGTCATTCATCTTGAATCGACGGGCGGGTGTCTTTCCTTTGGTGACATAAATTTCCTTCGTTTGAAAATTGATGTGGCTCCATTCGGCACGTTCAGCCTCGGTTGGACGTAAACCCAAAAACGTGCACAGGACATAGAATCCGAGGAGTGGTTTGAACTTGTCAGTTTGGGCCAACGTTAGCACCTCCTTGATTTGGTCGGGCGAGTAAATCTGAACCTCTTTGATATCCGATTTGATGACGACCCCATCGGTCGGATTGAACGTCGCGTAACGGTGAGCCTTGGCCCAAATGAAAAACATCCGTAAATAGCGGCGATACTGTTTGTGCGATGTATTCCCAACGTTCAATTTGTTCAGAGCTGATTCAACCATCTTCTTGTCCACGTCGTTCGGGCGATATTTTCCAAACGTCAATCCAATCCACTTTGCGTAAGACTTGAGCTCAATTTTGGTGCGATGCGAAATCGGCTTGATTTTAGAATTGGCCTTGTCACTCCTCCACGTCTCAACAAGGGTTACGATAGGCGGAATCAAATCGGTCTTGGCCTTCTCCCCCAAATAATGAACGTAATGATTGACGGCATCTTCCAATGTTTTTCCCCAAAGCGTCAGTCGTTCAACCATCTGCGCAACCTTGGAGTCGGAAACGGCGAGATTTCGGTTGATGGCAACGGCTCCATGTTCGTGCAGGGTTTTTTCAAATTCTTTGATGAACTCACGGGCCTTGGTCTCCGATGTGAAGAACTTACGGATGTTCAACCCGCGTTTTTTGGAGCGAGCTGAAACCATGAAGGAAACGGAACCGTTCTGGTCCACTTTGTAAATCTGAGGAAACGAGCCTTTTATCGTGGTTGTTTTGGTCATGTCGTTCCGGGTATCGGCAGGCCGACTTCCTGTCAATGGCCTGTCAATGGAATATCACCGTTTCGGAAAGTATAAAAAAGGGGGAACTTCAGGAACCCCTTGGTTCTGAAGAATGGTGGTAGGTGCTGGATTCGAACCAGCGAAGGCGAAAGCCAACTGATTTACAGTCAGTCCCCTTTGGCCACTTGGGTAACCTACCGCCAAATTTGGGAGCGCGATTTAGCCAGACGCTCCGGCCAATCACAAGACCAAAGTTTAAAACATTAAATGCTCGGTGCAAGTCGAAGGAACGTTTATTTCCTCGACCGCCCCATGCTCAAGGCACCCGGTAAACCCGGAAGAATTGCTGGCCCGCACCAACGTTCGTCGAAAAAGAAAGATTCGTCACCGCCGCCACGTTGGTTTTCAACGGGAACCAGTTCGTCAGGTCAGCCGAAATATCCACGCGATATTGGCGTCCGGTAATCGATTGCCAGTTCAAGGTGACCAACTGGTTGGTCAATTTAACAGAGCTGAACTGGAAAGGGACGTCGTACGGATTTCGAAAATACATCAGCACGGGCAAATGATCGGAGGCAATTTTGTCATCGTTGGTAATGATATTTGGTGGCGTGGGACTTACCAGATCGGTGCGAAAGACCTGGCTGCTGACAATGTTCGACGCCAGCAATGTGCAGGGCATGATGTAATCAATACGCTCCGAAACGGACGCCTGGATGGAATAGGTGTTGATGGTTCCTGTGTAAGGGTTGGTCGGGTTGGTTAAACGCAGGCCGCTAAATGGACTCACCAATTCCTGAATGGCGATGGAATTCGTGTCCGACTCGTTCATGTCGCCGCTCAGCGTGTAGGGATCATTTGGATAGAGAACGAAGAAGTTCGTGGCAAAGAAGTTGGTAATGGCAGCCGCTTCCGCTGCGCGTTTGGCCACGGCGTCCGCGTAACCGCCTGCACTGGATTTCAAATGCGTGACGAACACGTGCAGTGGCCGCTGGAAACTGGGGACATTGATCTGGGCTTCAAACAGGTCGCGGGTGAAATTGGCGTTGGTGTAGCCGAAGGGATTCAAGTCGGCGCCATCGAGCCATTTCGAAGAGCGCGTAATCGGGTAACGGCTCACAATCACACTGCGAATGAAATTGTCGGTCCCCGAATTCGTCGCCATGTAATAACCCGGCAGATACGCCTTGAGGAAATTTGTCATCTCATACGTGAGCGTGTAAGGAATTTCGTTGAAGGTGATGACGTCTGGTTGCAGATATTTCACTTGCCGACCGATTGCCTGAACCTGGGCCGCATTGGTCGTCCAGTCTGTCGCGCCATTGCCCTTCACATTGTAAGTCATCAGGGACAATCCGTAAGCGGTTGAAGCTGGTTGTGCGCTGACAATCAGCGTAGCGGAGGCGTTGGTGGAGCCATACGCATTCCCAACTGTGACGGTGTAGGTGCCGGAATTAGTCGTGCTGGTGGATGGCAACGACAGCGTGGAAAGAGTGGCATTGGCAATATTGGTTCCATTAAAAGCCCATTGATACGTCAAGGTCGCGGCGCCATCGGCAACGACCGAAAAGGCGACGTCTGTACCTTCGATCACTGCCTGGCTTTCCGGCGGTGTCGTTATCGAAGCAGGTCGTACGTCGACGATGGTTCCTGCCGTTGTTACCGTGAGATTATCGATGGCCAGCGCGTGATCGTTGCCGACATCATTCGTATCGAACCATCGTAAAAACAACTCCTGCCCGGGCAACACGACGACATTGGTGAGAATCGTGGGACTGAGAGTCAAACGATTGGTGGCGTTGTTTCCATCCAGTGGTCCAGTGCTGCCGACAACCGTCGGCGTGGAGAAATCCAATGCCGGAAAAGCAGTCCATGATTGGGAATTACTGGCGTCAGAGTTCGTCAGGGATGTTCCAACTCGATATGAAAAAGTCAGTTTCTGAGCATTCGTTTCCCCACTGTTACGCCATTGTTCGCCCGTGTAGGAAATCGTGATATTCGTTTGCGCGGATGCGGAGTCGTTTAAAAAACGAACGCCATAAGCAAAATTGCCGGGGGTGCCGGAACTGATCGAGCCGAGGGCACGGTCGCTCGCGGATGTGGACCCAAAACTGTATAACGCGCCGGCACTGCTCGAACCATTGTCACCGCGATAGACAGGAATGGTCGTGCCACCCGCGGTTTTGGAGACGTACCAGCCCGAGAGAGTTGAATTATCCGCCCAGATATTGTTTGTCCCGCTATTGGCAAGCGAATCAAAACTCTGGGAATAAGCTCCGGCACTAAACAAAACCTGCGCAAAGGAGGGGGGGCTCCACACCGCAAATATAGAAAGGCCGAGAAAAAGGGATAAGACGGCTTTTTTCACTCTATTCGTTTTAACAGAAGAGGAGCCGAAGGTAAAAGCTAATCGATCTTCAGCTTCTTGCCCTTAAAGCGGGGCAACATGACCATCGGCATAAAGGACGTTCTTGGTTCCGTTGGTGCCGCCGGGATGGAAATTTTCATAATCAAACATCAACGGCACCTTTTCCGCGGGGATTGCGGCGAAACGACCGATGTGATCGACTTTGTTGGAGTTAAAGATGGCAAACCACTCGTAACTGCTGCCTTCGGTTTTGTAGCGCCCCACCTTATCCAAAGGACAAATGAAAATGTTCGTCATGCCGCCGACGTTTCGGGAAAGAAGGTCGCAGATGCGCGGCAAGGGCGGTGTGTTTACGGGATAACTTGGAACTTCTTCCGCTGCTGGCAGGCGACTTTCATTTTCGTCGGCGTACATCGAAATCGCGACGCCAAGTTGTTTCAGATTGTTCACACAGGAAGCCGCTTGCGCCTTGGACTTGGCTTTGCCAAACGTCGGCAACAGGAGAGAAGCGAGGATTGCGATGATGGCGATGACGACCAGCAGTTCGATCAAAGTAAATGCGCGTTTCATGGAGATCAGGATCATCGCGGGCCACGTTGTTGGAATCGTTTTGTCCGGTCTGCACGTTGTTCGGGGGTGAGATTTTTGACCCCATTCATCATGCGTTCCTGCATCCGTTGTTGAAACTCCGGACGCGAGGCCATGTCACCGAATTTTTTCCGGCGTTCTTCCGGCGACAGGTTACGCATTTCCTCGAACATTTTGCGCCTCTCCTCAAATTGCTTTCGCTCCTCGGGCGTCATTGTTTCGAGTTGAGCCTCCATGCGTTTACGGCGCGCTTCTTGTTCTTCCGGAGAAAGATTTGCGAAACCAAATGGCTCGCTGTTGGTCGAATTGGTGTTGGATTGACCGAAGGGCCCACCCTCCCGTGGACCCTCGCGCCTTCCAAATCCACGAAAGCCGCGCAGCTCATACAGTCTGGCCCAGCTTCGGTCTGCCTTTTTGGCCAGCATCGCAACAGCTTCGGTCATCGGCGCATTGGAGAGCGTCAGGCTGACGGTTTGCGAAGCACCATTTTCCGGAATGACCTGCACCTGGCCGAACCGTGAAACCGCCATCGCGGCAATATCTAATTCTTTATTGAGGAAGTTCAACGAAACCAAAGGGTTTTGCTCCCGGCCCATCATTCCAAACATCCCGCCGCTAAAAGAACGATGGTGCAGATTCGTCCAACCTTTGGCCGCAGTGTCATCGCCATTCAAAGCTGCCTTCAATTGTTTTAACGAACCACGTGACGAATAAAGCGGGAAAAGAGTTGTCGAACGCGAAGATGTTTGCTCGCCAATGATATCGAGGACACTTTCGAGTGGCATGTCGTGGACGTTTAAGGTGACTTTGCCGTCTACTTCCTTCTGCACATAAATATCTTCCCATGTTTGCCACTCAATCTTCTTCACCACGTCTCGCACTTCCATGTTGCGCACATCGAGGGTTACAAGATCGCGATAGGCGCGAACGGCGAGATAGGTAAAACCGATGAGAGCAGCAGAAAAGACCCCAAGAGTAATTTTCAGCCAAGGTTTCATAAAATGGTTGCCGTTGCTTCTTTTACGGGAAGGAAGACAATCATGTTACAGGAGATTTGAGGAATTCTCACGGCGGCAGGAAAAATGACGTCCTGAGCGATTCCCCCGAACTCTGTTTACGATCTTTAATTTTGCCAACCGCTCCGGGCTTTGTAACAACTCGAATGAGCCTTCCGTCAAATTTGTTATGCTTAAGCCTCTGTCCGCTGGTAAATGGAATTATACCACGGCGGCGCATCTGTTGAACCGCGCAGGGTTCGGCGGCGTCCCGGCCGAAGTGGAAAAGCTCGTCAAGCTTGGACCGGAAAAGGCAGTCGATTTCTTCGTCGACTACGAAAAAATTCCAGATAACACGGCGGCGCCATCATGGGCCAAACCCGGCCAGGGGCCGTTCGCCATGATGGAAACAATGCGCGATCTTGGCCGGCAATTGCGCGAAGCGAAAACCGAAGAGGAACGCAGGCGACTTGATACAGAACGTCGGCGCAAAATCCAGGAGGAACAACGCCAGGAAATCAATCGGATTCAGGAATTGCGAGGATGGTGGTTGGAGCGCATGGCCAACGGTCCTCGTCCGTTACAGGAAAAACTGACGCTATTTTGGCACGGCCATTTTGCGACCAGTGCGATCAAGGTGCGGAATGCGTACTACATGTATCAGCAGAACGAAACCTTTCGCCAACACGCGACCGGCAATTGGCTCGAGATGCTGACCGCAATTGCGAAAGACCCCGCGATGTTGCTTTGGCTCGACCAGGCGCAGAGTCGAAGGGAGCATCCCAATGAAAATTTTGCGCGAGAAGTTATGGAGTTGTTTGCCCTGGGTGAAGGGCATTATACGGAAAAGGACGTTACTGAAGCTGCCCGTGCCCTGACGGGTTTCTCGCTCAATCGAGAAACGCAGGAATTTATGTATCGGCCATTCTTCCACGATCCGGGGACGAAGACCGTCCTTGGCCGGACCGGTGAGTTCGATGGGTACGATGTGTTAAAAATTACTGTCGGGCAGGATCAGGCGGCGCGTTTTATCTCGTGGAAGCTTTGGAAGTTTTTCGGCAACGAAGAACCACCTGTCGGGCTCATAGATGCGTTGGCCGATGTTTTTCGGAAGAGTGGAAATCATTTTAAGCCGCTGCTCAAGGCGATGTTCCGTTGCCAGGAATTTTACGCCGATTCTGTCATTCGTTCGCAGGTAAAAAGTCCGACGCAATGGCTGGTTGGGACAACTAAACTTTTGGCGCGACAATTGCCGCCCCCAATCGTGTCTTCGCAATTGATGCGGAATCTTGGCCAGGAATTATTTGCGCCGCCTAATGTGAAAGGTTGGGATGGTGGATTGAGTTGGATAACAACCAACAATCTTCTGGCTCGTTATAATGAAGCGGCAATGTTGGTTTTTGCCAAAGGAAACATGCCGACGGACGCTGAGAAACCGTTGTTCCGCATGGCGCAACAGCGCGCAAACAACTTGTTGAATCAAATGCCGCAAGTGGATGTGGCGAAAATTCTTTCACCTGAACAAAGGAGAAACAAAAACCAGGTGATTCCCGCCCTGGAAAAACATTTTCTTGCCGGGAAACTGAAGGATAAACAGCGCTCTGTTTTGAGCAATTACCTCGATGGTCGTGGTGAGTTGGATGATGACGATATCCGCCACGTCATTCGTTTGTTGATGTCCACGCCTGAATACCAATTAGCCTAAGGAATTTTATGAAACGCGAGTTTACCCTGCATACCCGTCGCGAGTTCCTTCGCACCACCCTCCTCGGAGGGGCTGTTGCCGGCACGGTGCCATCGTTTCTCGCGAGCACATTTTCTGCCCTCAATGCCCAGGCGGCAGACTCCGCCACGCAGATTACGACGGGCAAAGACGCTCCGATCCTGGTTGTTTTGCAAATGGCTGGCGGCAATGACGGACTTAACACCGTCGTTCCTTTCAGCAATGATTATTATCATCGTGCGCGCAAAAATATTCGGCTCACCGAAAAATCGATTTTAAAAATCGACGATACTATCGGACTGCATTCGGCTCTGAGCGGACTGAAAAACCTCTACGATGCAGGAAATCTTGGCGTGGTCCAGGGCATTGGTTATCCGAATCCGAATCGATCGCATTTTCGATCCACAGAGATTTGGCAAACGGCGAGCGACTCGGAGAAAATCGAGCGATACGGATGGATTGGCCGGTTTTTCGACAATGCGTGTGCTGGAGCCGACCCAACAGTTGGCGTAAACATTGGACGCCAGATGCCACAGGCCTTTGCTTCACATCACCCCATTGGTATTAGTCTGGACAGCCCTGAAAATTATCGTTTTAGAAGCGGTGAAAAGGTGAAGGCCGGTCAGGTCGATGCGGACGAGCAATCGTTCCGCGCCTTAAACAGCATGGAGGAGATGGAAAACTCGGGTGGCAGCATTGGCGCCGTGAGCGGCGCGACAAAGAAACGTCCCGGAGAATCCTCACTGGATTTTCTTGAACGCGTCTCGCTGGATGCGCAGGTCAGTTCTGACAAAATTCTTTCCATCAGTCGGCGCGTGGAAAACAAAGCCAGTTATCCAGCAACGCAACTTGGGAATTCAATGAGGCTCGTTGCGCGACTGATCGGTGGCGGTTTGCCGACGCGTATCTTTTACGTGTCGCAGGGCGGTTACGATACTCATACCAACCAACTCGGAGCACACGAACGACTGCTGAAAGAACTGGGTGATTCCGTCAAAGCCTTTGTCGATGATTTAAAAGCCCAGGGAAATTTTCAGCGCGTCATGATTATGACCTTTAGCGAATTTGGCCGGCGCGTCGGGGAGAATGCCAATGGCGGGACAGATCATGGTGCCGCATCTTCAATGTTCGTCATTGGGCCAAAGATAAAAGCTGGGTTGTTGGGAAACTACCCCAGTCTTGCTCCTGCCGACCTGCTGAATGGCGATCTGAAATACAACGTGGATTTCCGAAACGTTTATGCCGGAATCCTTGAACATTGGTTGAAAACAAAGAGCGCCTCGGTTCTTGGTAAAACCTTTGCTCCTTTGGCCGTGGTTTAGTTTGGGTAAATCGCTGGCTTCAGCTTACTGGGCTTCAATCAAAACAGAACCGCTTTGATTGGTTCCAATAAAGGAGCCGCCTCCGAAATTTTGTTCCTGCAGAATGGCGCCGGCGAAAGGCACCAGTTGATTATTCTTTTCCGGGTGAGCGAAGGTGCCTTTGAACGTTCCCGTCTTCGTTGCGAAGGTAAAGGTCACGCGATTATTGGTTGTCGCAACCTTGGCAAGATTATTGGACGTAAGAACGAAAGAGTTCACAATGGACGATGGTAAATTTCCACCTGAAAGCGTGATGGCTGCATTGGTCATTGCCAGCAAACGAACATTGGTTGCAGGCGCGACATATTTCGAGGCAAGGATAACGGTTCTATTCGTAAACCCTCCGGGGTAAAGCGTATTCGTCCAACCTGTTTTGATCCAGGTCAGTTCGCCGCCGAATGTTTGGTTGGTAAGCGTCAGCCAGCCCAGTATTGCGCCGCGATAGTTCACATTTGTTTTTAAATTGGCTCCCACCGTGACGACCTCGGGCTGCGGATAGAGCGGAATATACAAGGGCCATTCACCATTTTTGGAAATCGATATGGTTTTGCTCAGTGCGATTCCGTCCGCCAGCCCGCCAACTAATGTCGCCTGTCCGTTCGTCGGAAGAGCGATACTGCCCCATCCGTAGTCGACCGGTCCTGAACTGACGTTGGTCAGTCCGGGAATGAGAACAGTGTTGGTGCACGCCAATTCGGAAGTAGGATTGCTTGCGCTCCAAACGGCTCGATGTGCCAAAACAGTTGAGCACCAGGAAGAGTTACTAACTGACCCGGAAATTTGCTCCGTTTCATTAGAGACTCCGAGATGAAGAGTGAGATTTAATGTACTTTTTCCGAAGGCGGAACGTGAAAGGGAAAGCAGGCTGTTTCCCATAAGATCAAATTTGCCAGAGAACGAAATTGTGTCGCCATCCACCAGCAGTTTTCCACTGTAGCTGGAGTTTGTTTTAACGCTTACCGCAATTGAACCTGCGGAAGAATGTTTGATCTCAGCGTCTTCGTAGAAGAGCCCATCGTAGGAACCGGCTGCCGAAAGAAACCAGTTCGTGATGAAATTTGCGTGGATCACTGTGTTCGAGCTCATGAGGAACGATGCTGTAGAGACAGCGCCAGTGACCGCGCCATCCCAGTTGCTGAATAAATTGTTCAAGGCTGGGAAGGCCGTGATTTTGTAGGTGCTTCCGATTTCAAGAAGTTGTCCGTTGGTAATGCTGGCGGAACCATTGCCATCCACAACGACGCTGACGGCATTGGATACGATGTAAAAGATCGTGCGTGTCGTTGGCAGCGAAATATTTCCTGCCATATCGACCGCCCGGGCCACCACGGTATTTGTCCCGGCTTTCAGATTCAAATTGGTGCTCCAGGAAATCGATTTGCCTCCGTTTGTGATAGCTACCGGAAGAAAATCTCCCTGGTTCAATTGACAAAATATTTGTGTCACTCGAACACCATCGGCAGCGATGCCGGAGACCGTGACTGAGCCAACATTCGTTCTGCCATTTGTTTTCGGTGCGGTGATGGAAATGGTGGGAGCTTTAGAATCGGCAATTACTGTCAAAGTGGCGTTACTGCTGACGGCTATCCCCATTTCATTGGAAACAACGAGTGAATAAACTCCGGAGCTCGAGGGTTGAATATTGGTGAAGACCAGAGAGTCGCTGGTTTCTCCCACAAGATTGGTTCCATTTCGCCGCCATTGAAGACTTAAGGGTTGCCAACCGGAAACTACGGCCTGCAATGCGACATTTGTTCCTTGGTCCACGGTTTTGCTGGAAGGTTGAGTTAAGATGGTTGCGACTTCTCGCACCCGCAAATCAATGGCGTCGCCCGTATCTTGAGTTTTCCAGCCTAAATGCCCGGGTAACGGAGGGAATTGCAATTGAGTAAAATCGTTCGTGCGTGAAAAATAATTAACGAGGCGAAAAAGGCTGTCATTGGTCGGTGCAAAGCCGTTCGTCAGAACGACGGTCAGCGCGCCATTCATCGTAAATGCATCCACATTGAGAATCCCGGGGACATTGTTGTTCAACACAAATTCGTGGATAGCGGTTGCAGAAGGAGAGTAACTGCCGGGCAACGTAAAACTCCCGCTGGCGAGAGAAATTTTGCCCGCGTTATCGAATGCCCAGGTAACAACGTTGTCACCGGTAAGATTTTCTATGGTTCCAGTAACGAGATTGCTGAGCGAGCCTGAATTACTAAAGACAACGTTCGTCCGAAGAATGAAAAGTCCGGCATTCTCGATAGCAGCCCCGCCGTCTGCAGTAATTGAACCACCCATAAAATCGACAGTCCCTTCGTTTTTTATGATATGGGCGTAAAGATTTTTGAATCCGTCTCCAGAAATGTAGAAATGCATGTTGGTGGAAAGAGTTGTGGCGTCGGGATTCAACCCGCTGTTGAGGAAAAAGCCTGAAGACCAGTTGAGTTTACCGGTGCCGGTAAAGGTATGGTTGCCAGCAA
>CBHTTJ010000190.1:0-11191 GCA_966095605.1 uncultured bacterium
GCTCGTCCGGAAGCGTCGGGACCTCTTTTTCAATCTGGAAATCTCACCAAAAATCCTCAAGGGCTCCTTCGTCGTTTCAACGGACTGCGGGTTTATGAACTGGGGCGATGTTCTTAAGCTGAATCGAGGGCAAAAATCGAACGATTTGGAAGGAGGGATGTTTCTGCGGGTGACAGACACCCGGTCCGGAGTTACCGATTTTTCAATACGTGACGGAGCTTTTCCCGGAGTTCGTCGAGGCGGAACGGTTTTTGGATAAAACCCGAAAGCCGCTTCCCGATAAATCGCGTCGTGGCGTCCTGTTCACTATAGCCACTCATTAAGACGACCAAGGCGTCTGGTCGAATCTGGCGAATTTCGCGCAATGCTTCTTCACCGTTTAAATGCGGCATCGTCATGTCGAGAAGCACCGCTTTGATTTCGCGTGCGTGATGGCAAAAGACGTTTACGCCTTCGCGGCCATCGCGAGCCGTCAGAACATCGAATCCGAATGTTTCCAACATTCGCGCGGTGACCGTACGAACAGTTTCTTCATCATCAACGACAAGGATCGTTCCTTTTCCTTTCCAGTCCGAAAAGACAGTGCTGTTGTTCCTGTTCAGTTGATCAGCCGGAGCATCGATGCAAGGCAGCATGAACTTGAAAGAACTTCCGCGGTTCAGCTCACTGTAAACCTTCAACGCACCTTTGTGACCACGGACAATCCCGAGCACGGCGGCCAGTCCGAGACCGCGTCCGGTGAATTTCGTGGTGAAGAATGGTTCGAAAATCTTGGCCTTGGTTTCCTGCGTCATGCCACAGCCGCTATCGGCAACGTCGACAAAAACATAGGTTCCTTCCTTAAGATCGGGAGAAAGGTATGTTTCGGTCAGATAATATCTGTCGGCGCGCACAATGCCGCTGGTGATATGAATCGTTCCGCTTTGGTCCCCAATCGCTTCGCTCGCGTTGATGACGAGGTTCAAAATAATCTGCCGGATTTGGGATGGATCGGCTTCGACTGCGGGAAGTTTTTCGGCGAGGTCAAACTTCAGGACGACTTTCTTATGCACGGAGATCTGCAGCAACTGAACCATGTCATTGACCAGTTCGTTCAGATCGAGACGTTGCACCTGGAATCGGCCACGACCTGAATAGGCGAGCATTTGCTTGCACAGTTCGGCTGCCTGCAGGGATGTCTTCTCAACGTTAAAGAGATACTGGCGGAGCGGCGATGTTTCCGGCGACTGCATGATCGCCAGGCTCGCGTTACCGAGGATGGCTGTCAGGAGATTGTTAAAGTCATGGGCAATACCGCCGGCGAGCACGCCAAGGCTTTCCAGTTTCTGCGCGTCGAGCAGTTTCCGTTCGAGTGACAAACGTTCATCTTCCGCGGTGCGCCGTTCGCTAATGTCCCGGACGACACAGACGAGTCCGCCATTTTCGATTTTTGAAAGGGAGATTTCCTGCGGAAACGTTGTTCCATCTTTGCGACGACCAATCGTTTCGCCACGCCATTGCCCGGTTCGTTGCAGGGCGGGCATGATATCAAACTTGAAACGTTGAACTTCGCCGACGTCGTACAGCGCTTCCCAACGTTTCCCGATCAGCTCTTCCGGCGTGTCGTAGCCATAAATACGAGCGTGCGCGTCGTTGAGATAAATATAATTTTCGTCAGCGTCCAGAATGGCCATGCCATCCAGGGAAGCTTTCATCGAAGCCGATTGTTGTTGCAGCAATTCCTCGGTCTGGCGGCGCTCGGTAATATCTCGAAATACCGAAAGCAAAAGAGGCTCTCCCGCTTCCTGGGCGACGAAGGAGCAACTGACCTCAACGGCTGCTTCTTTACCTGAACGAAACCGCAGTTGCCGGTCGATGATCTTATCGATACTCCGGTTGTTGAACCGCTCCTGATACTTTTGCAGCATGTCCTGCGGGGAAGCGGTTTCGTGCTTGGTGTAACAGACGGTGAAGGGTTTGTTATGCAGTTCTTCGAAAGTGGCTCCGACCATTTCACAAAAAGCTTCGTTGGCAGCGACGATGTTCCCTTGCGAATCGGTCAGGCGCATGCCGTCGACAGAACTTTTCCACACGGAGAGGAATCGGTTTTCCGCCAGCTCACGTTCCGCGATTTCCTTCTTCATCTTCGCGTTGGCGGTTTCAAGTTCCATCGTGCGCCAACGAATGTTGATCGCCATCTGATCGAAGGCACTGGAGAGTTGCGCCAGTTCATCAGAACCCTGCAGGTTCGCATGAGAACTCAGATCGCCCGTGGCCAGCTTTTTCGTGGCGTTAACCAACCTGGCCATACGGGTGGTGAGTGTCTTATGAAAGAAATACCACACCAGCAAACAGCCGATCGCGAGGATGATGCCAATGGCCGATGATCGGCCAACGGCGTCCCGAAACGATTGTTGCTTGGCTTCGTCCAGATTGTACTGCAGGACGAGGACGCCGGGTTTTTGATGCGGGGTTTCGCCGGCCGCGACGCCCAGGGCGAACGGGAATAGTCCCTGCACCGTAGCTTTTCCATTAACGACTTCGATTTCGTTCGCCTCGGATTCGGAAACTTTCTTCAGGGCGCTGGCGATGGCGGAGTCAGAGGTATTGGCAATAGCCCGGCCTTCGAGGCGCGGATCGGTTGAAAAGAGAATCTTACCGCTATCATCGCAAACGAAGGCGAGAGTGAGGTTCTGATGCGATTGAAGCAGGCTGACCTGGCGATTCGCGGCATCGAGATCGCCAATCCCAAAATGATATTCCAACATGCCAGCGACCTGTTTGCCGAGAAAAGTGGCGCGTCGGACGAAGTCTTCCTCAATACGACGGTTGGCGGTGGCGATTTCGTTTTGGAAGGAAAGCAGCCCCAAAGCAACGCCGAGGACGAACACGAACGCCGGAATAGTAAATCGGAGTGGCAGCGGAAATCTCATTATTTGATTGTCAGACCCTCTGCTTTACGCTGATAAATTTCACGTTGGATTGCGTGCAAGTGTGCAGCAAAATCAGTGTTTTGAACATCCGAAAATAGAGAAAAACGTTCATGGCAAATTCTTTTGGCCAGCTCTTCCGAATCACGACCTGGGGTGAATCCCATGGTGGCGGCGTTGGCGTCGTTGTTGATGGTTGCCCTCCACGCCTCGCCTTGAGCGAAGCGGATATCCAGCCCGACCTGGATCGCCGCCGGCCCGGCCAGTCCAAAATCGTTACTCCCCGCAAGGAAAGTGACACCGTCCAGATCCTTTCGGGTGTTTTTGGAGGGAAGACCTTGGGCACACCGATTTCGATGTGGGTGAAGAACGAAGACATGCGCCCGGAAGCCTATTCGGAGATGGCGACCAAGTTCCGTCCTTCGCACGCGGATTACACCTACCAGGCGAAATACGGCATTCGCAACTGGCAGGGCGGCGGACGCACCAGCGCCCGCGAAACCATTGGTCGCGTCGCTGCCGGTGCCATTGCCAAAAAGATTTTGCGGGAACGTTTCGGAGTGGAGGTCCTCTCCTACGTCAAGCAAGTGCAGAAGATTATCGCCGACGTAAACCCGGAGACGGTGAAATTTAAAGAAATCGAATCGAACATCGTTCGCTGTCCCGAGATGGCCACGGCCGAAAAGATGATTCGCTTGATTGAAAAAATGCGCAAGGAAGGTGACAGCGTCGGCGGAATCGTCGAAGGCGTTGCCCGCGGAGTTCCCGTTGGCTGGGGAGAACCGGTTTTTGATCGTCTCGAAGCTGACCTTGCGAAAGCGATGTTAAGTCTGCCGGCTTCGAAGGGTTTCGACATCGGCTCGGGTTTTGGTGGTATCACGCTGACCGGGATGGAGCACAACGATCCGTTTCGCATGAAAGGCGGAAAGGTCCGGACCACTTCGAATCGCAGTGGTGGAATTCAAGGCGGTATCTCCAATGGCGAAACGATTTATTTCCGCGTGGCATTCAAACCGGTGGCCACGGTCATGCACGAGCAGGATACCGTTTCTTCGGATTACAAGAACACGACCTTGAAAGGCCGTGGACGTCATGATCCTTGCGTCTTGCCGAGAGCCGTTCCAATGGTTGAAGCGATGACCGCGCTAGTTCTTGTTGACCATGCCCTCCGGCACAAGGCGCAGTGCGAATAAATATTCCTGAAAATATTTTGAAACAAACGCGGACCTTCGGTGTCTATATTTACAAGTCCGCGTAACGTGTATCGGGTATCCCAACTTGACACGTAAAACGCACAACCTCTACTGAATCTAACCTGCCCCCGGTAAAACGGGGGCTTTCTTTTTTCTCGTTTACGGACCGGTGACGATTTTCAGATCCCGTAAGGCGTTAATCAGGAATTGCATGGCAATGGCGGCAAGCAAAAGACCCATTAAACGTTCGGTCAAACGCAGAGCAATGGGACTCAGCCACTTTGCGCCTCGAGCCGAGAGAGCGAGAATAAAATGGCCGACGCCGCAAACTCCGAGGATGCAGAGTAAGAGCGCGACCTCTTGCTGAAAGTTCGCCGCTTTATTGTGAAGCAGAATCGCCGTTGATATGGCGCCGGGGCCTACGAGAATCGGGACGGCCAGCGGCGTGATGGCGATATCCTGTTTTTCCATGCCGGCATTTTTTTCTTCGCGAGTTTCCTGCACCGGAGATCGACGAGCGCGCAACATATCGAGTGCGACCAGCATCATCACGATGCTCCCCGCCATCTGAAACGCCGTAATGGTGATGCCGAGCAAACTGAAAATCCATTTCCCGGCGTAGGCGAAGCTAATCAACACACCGGCGGCGACAACGGAGGCGAGCCTCGCCATGCGAATGCGAACTTGCGGGGTGTCGGTCGGCGTCATCGCCAGGAACGTTGGGACCGCCGAAATGGGATCAATGATGACGAAGAGCGAGCTCGCGGCGAGGAAAACGAATTCGAACAATCCCATCGGATTGTTGGGCACCGTTATTTCCCCCAAACAAATCATATCGCACAAGGAGCGAGAATGGCGTCTCGCATGCCATGGATTATTTTCTTATCGGCCGGACAAATCGTCGCCAGCACGCCCGAGAGCGTTGCCCGCGCCGCGTCGCCTTCGCCATGAACAAAATAATACGGGCAAAGCCGCACGCGTGCTTGCATAGGAGCCAGTTTATTTTGATCGAAGTCAAACCAGGTGGATTCAATCACCTTCGTTTTGTGAAAACGTTGCAGCACGTACGGTGAACAACTGAATCCACCAATGGCTTCATCCACGGCTGCACTCCATTCGGACTGCGATAAGTCGCTTCCCAGATAAACACCACGTGAGCCCCACGCTTTTTCTGAGTAACCGGAGATCTTCAGGATCAACTCGCGTTCTTTTTGCGACAGGGCCTTCAATTGTTGCCAGTCCGTCAGGTCGAGCCCTGGAATGGCTCCGTGCGGAGGCAACGGCGCAGGATCTACCAACCAGGTATAGGGAATGATCTTTTGTAATCGATCGAGAAAGCTTTCTCCCAGTTCCTGTCGCCAAAAACTGCGCAGGTTTCGATTCCATAACAGCGCGAACAAAAGTTTTTCTTCGAAGATCGGCTTTGGCGGTGGTGTCAGACGAATTTTCTTCTCCACGGCAGCGCTGAAGATTTTGGTCGCGCAGGGAACATTCTTTAAATCGAACAGTTCGAAAAAGCGATAGACCGCGTCGCCTTCGTTGAATTCGCAACCGGTCGAACTTTCCACTTTGAATCGAGGGCCGAGTTGGGCGGCAACCCATTCCATCTCCGGACGGTAAGTTGCGGCTTCCTCAGACACGATGATTCGGACGCAGGGCGCATCTCCGAAAATGCTTCCGAAATTTTTAATCATCCCGTCGGCACCGCCGATCAACGGAGCAGCGGGATTCAAAACCGCATAGGTCTTATTCAGCCATGCCGTCAAACCAATCCCGCCGGGAACACTGTCCAATTCCGTGATGCTGAATCCGGTGTCTGTCAAAAGAACATCGGGCCGGATCACTCGGGGCACTTCGTTCTTCAAAGCGGCAGATCGTTGCAGTTCGATGAGTTCCGCCGGCTTCCCCTGGTCGAGCCAGCGAGCGACCCATTCCGGTTGCTTGCCTTCGACGCTTTTTCGATACAGCAAATTGACCGCGCGATTGAATTGCAGAAGGACGCGCCCGAGCGTTTCAAATTCTTTGGCCAGTTTTTCGCCCAGGGCGAAGGGGGTGGGAGAAATCCGCCAATCCTGGCCGGAGAAGAGTCCACCGGACGGGAGGCGCTCACGAACAAACCGGGCAGCCTCGGCCGGAGAATGTGCTGGGTTTGAATTCACAATAGTTTCGACGCTATAAAGACTGAAACCGCGCCGTTACGGAAGCCAAGATAAAGCTGAACTGAATTCTGTCGAGGCAGGCTGTTTACGTTTGACCAGGTGGCGGATTTTACCAGCCGTCGGCAAAAAGAGCGTGAAAGCCCAAAAATCGTTGTCAACCTCTACGATTCAACCATGAGCACCAGCGGGAGAGGATAACGCCCGGACTCCGTTCCGTAGATCGTCAATCCGCCGACGGCAATTTCCGTTTCGGGAACCGCGCACCGGATACGAATCTTATTGTCCCGTATGTTCTGGAAGATTTTCTGCAGCGCTTCCCCTTCGACGGTTGTGGTAATCATGTAACCGTAAGCACCGCGTCCTCCATTCAGATAGCTGAGTGCCCCACGAGAATCATGCGGATGATTGCGCAGGAACTGACGTACCACGGGAACATCATTAAACGAAACGCCCAACGTCGTTGGGTAAGCATCCGAACTCGTCTGCGGCGTATCGAATCGGCGTGAGGATGCTTCACAGAAAAATCGGAGTCGTCTGACCTTCGAGAGATCGATGTTGTCGATCGGAAGCAGGTATTCAAAAAAGCCGTGGCCACTGCCATAGGCATATTGGTCGCGTCCCGCCTGCTCACGATCACTTATCGGTCCACTCCATTGGGCGTGGCTCCATTCGTGGGGAAACGCTCTTAGCAGAAGTGTTCGCTCTGTTTCTTCTCGAGCGGGCAGGGGATTGCCGTCTGAAACAAAGAATTGAACAAAGTTTCCCGCCACGTGTGCTCCCATGGCATCCACGGCTTCGACAAACAAAGTGCAGAGCATCGGTGTCTCAGGAACTTTCAATTCAATCGTATGCGCGTGGACGACTCGTCGATGTGGGAATTGGATCGGAATCGAACCTTTGGCGAAGTCCTGCTGTACACGCCCCCAGGAATCGATGCCACCGAGGTGCCATTGCAGACGAATCCTATCCTTCGCGACGGTGGAGAAATGGGACGACGAAACATTGATTTTGATGATGTCGCCGGGCTTCTGTCGTGAGACTGGCGGAAAATCAATCGGCAACGCATCGCTCTCGTTGATCAGCTTTGGATCAAAGCCAAATTCCTTCGGCGTCCGATCGTACGCCAGAAATCCATTATATTCCCACTCCACGTCGTGCAGTTCCGTATAGATGTAAGCGGAAATCTGGCCGTGCCGACGCAGCTCATTCGTAAGGAACTTAAAAGTCCAACTGCAATCGCGGTTTCCGTCCAGCGCTCCGACTCCGCCGTATTCGCTATTGATCAGCGGTTGGCCTTTGTACTTATAACCGGGAACGTAGTTGAAGGAAGTCCCGGTGACCGTGGCGTCGACGATCTTTTGGATGTGCTCCTTCGCACGGTAATAATCGTCGATGTAAAAATGCCAGGAGTTGATGTCGGTATCGGTGTGAGCGAAATACTCCAGATGTTCCCAATGCACGACGCTCATGTCCTCGACAAGACGCGTTGGATCGAGGTGTTTCGCCAATTCCCATGTTTTGTGCACCCATTGATGGGCATCGAGATTCGCCTGCCGGGCTTTTTCTTTCTTTTCCGCCATGGCGGCATCGGCATCTTTATTCGTTTTTTCCGTAATTCGCTTGTCTGACGCCGACATCGCGCCCGGCGGCAGGGAGGCCTGATAAATCTTTTCCTTGAGATCGGGGAATAATTTCACGAACTCGGATTGCCCGCCAAATCCCCACGTTTCGTTGAAAACGCACCAGGCAACAATGGAGGGATGGTTAAAGTCTCGACGAATTGCCGCTCGCATCATCTGCTCGAAACGTTGTTGTCCCAACGGAGTGTTTCCTCCCTCACCGAAATTCGGAAAATCACACATCAACATCACCCCTATAGAGTCGGCGTAGTAAAGCAACAGCGGATCATCGATTTTGATGTGAACCCGCAGGAAGTTGAACCCGTATTGTTTCGCCATGCGGATATCCTGCTTTAAGGTTTCGGCATCACCTGCCGTGTAGACGCCATCCGGATGGTACGATTGATAAAGCGCGCCGCGCAGATAACGTGGCACATTGTTCAATCGCAACACGGCGGGTGCTTTCGGATCTTCCGCGGGCCCGAAATCGATTTTCCGCATCCCGAAATAACTTTGGACGTAATCAAGCAATCTTCCCTCGTGCTGCAACTTGAAAGCGGTTTTATAAAGGTGCGGTTGGTTTGGGTTCCAAAGATACGGATCCTGGATCTCGATTACCGCGCGGGCCCGATTTTTTTTCACCGGAATCTTGTGGATCTTGACCTCGCCAACCGGCGGAAAAATATACAAAGAAATTTCGGCCTCGGGAGTATGCGCACACTCAATTTCGAAGCGCGCCGTCTTGCCGTCGATGTCAGGATAAACCCGGAAGTTTTCAATAAAGCTCGGTTCACGCGGTTCGAGATAAACAGTCTGCCAGATGCCGCTGGTGGAAGTGTACCAATGCCATTGTTTGCCGACGGGTTGCTCGTGATTCTCCATCGGATCTTCGACTCGGATTACCACCAGGGCTTCGGCAGTTCCGTCCTCGTGACGTTCAATCGCATCCGTCAGATCAAATTCAAACGGAGTATAACCCCCTTCATGGCGGCCGATGTGTTTGCCGTTGCTCCAGCAATCTGTGAAGAAATCCGCCGCGCCGATTTTTAGAATGACGCGTTTGCCCTTCCAATGTTCGTTCGCCGGAATTTTGATGCGACGCCGGTACCATCCGACTTCATAACGCTTGGCATAAGTGTGGTTGGCGCGAGTGACCTCCAGCGGATTTTTGAAAACCCGGTTGGAATAATAATTATCGTTGCCGGCAGTTTCCGCTTCGCCCCACGCGGCCAATGATTCCCAGCAAAATGGGACGATAATTTGTTCGCGCCATTCCACTCCCTCTGGCAAATGCCAGCCTTGTTCCACTCCCAACTTATCGGCATCGAATCTAAACTGCCAGGGACCATTGAGATTCAGCCAGTCCTGGCCCTCTACAGTGCCACGCTGGAAATCTGGCCTTGGATATTCCGGGCGCGGGTAAATGGTATTGTACGGCATAGCTTTTCAGCAGGACCCGTCCTTTTCTGCAACCTATGCCGTGCTCGTGATGTTGCAATCGGGGGAGAGGTAAGTCGAAAGTCAGGCTTCACCGGACAAACGATGATCAGGACTTAACCAAGGATAAACACAGATTAAAAATTGATCGGCTCGAGCGGCGAAGATTTTGTTGCGATCGGACCGCGGGTCTATGACCCGCAGCAATCTCCGCATTTCAAACCGGTTTGATTTTATCAACCGACTCGAGCTTAAGAAAATCGCTGCGGATCACAGACCCGCGCTCCGTTGCACGATTAAGCCGTGGCCAGATTGCTTTCGAGTACTGACGATTTTCCCGTGGCGGCGGCGTCTTCTGAAGAAGCGCCTTCCGCAAGGACTTTCAGAGGTTCGTAAAACGTATTCCGCTGCACCGGCGTGCGGCCCGTTTCGCGAATCGCTTTGATCATCTCCTTTTCGGTCTGGAGCTGTGGCGATTTTGCGCCCGCCATGTGGAAAATATGTTCTTCGATGATGGTGCCATGCAGGTCATCAGCGCCGTAGCTGAGGGCCACTTGCGCGAGTTTCATTCCCATGCCGACCCAATACGCCGTGATGTGATCGAAGTTATCGAGGTAAATACGGCTGACCGCAATCGTGCGCAAACAATCAAAACCGGTAGGCGCATGTTTGACCTGCATCAGGTTGTTGTCGGGTTGATATGGCAGCGGCACGAAACCGACAAAACCTTTTGTTTCGTCCTGCGCATGACGGAGAGACCGCAAATGATCCACGCGATCGGATAACGATTCGATGTGTCCGAATAACATCGTGCAGGTGCTGCGACCGCCGAGTTGATGCCAGGTTTTGTGGACATCGATATATTCCTCGCCGGACTCTTTGCCTTTGGCGATTTGAGAACGGACTTCCTTGCGAAAAATTTCCGCGCCACCACCCGTTAAAGCATCGAGACCACAGGTCTTTAGTTCCGCCAGGGTATCGCGCATCGACTTTTTCGCGAGCCACGCGAGGTGAAGAATCTCGATTGCGGTAAAACATTTAAGTTGGAGACGCGGGTCGAGTTGTTTCAGCGCCTGGAGCATTTCCTTGTAATAACTGAACGGCAGGGAGGGATGCAGCCCACCAACGATATGCAATTCCGTAATTCCAAGCGACAATGCCTCGCGCGCTTTTTGCACGATCTGTTCAATGCTCAGTTCGAAACCATCCTTGTCCCGTTTCTTTCGAGCGAACGCGCAGAACTGGCAGCTCAGGATGCAGTAATTGGAATAATTGATGTAACGGTTGATGATGTAGCTGGCGCGATGGCCTACTTTCTTTTGACGTGCGAAATCGGCGATGGCACCGACGGCGTTCAGGTCCTTGCTTTCAAAAAGACGAACGGCATCCGCTTCAGAAATGCGTTCACCGGACGCAACCTTGTCGTAGATGTCGCGGAGTTCGCTGCGCTGAACGAAGAAATTCATTCTGCCAATAGAATTACCAGAACTGTGGCTTTAAGCAAAATGCGATTCTCACGGCGGTGCAGGGGAATAAATCCAATTCAAAAACGGGCTGATGAGAGAGTGGCGATAAAAACGTGTCCATTTACCTCCTGAATTCCTTCCTTCGCCCTCGTCGCCAACACTTTTTCACGCTGAAACGGAGCCGTCGACGCGAAGCGGGCAGAATTTCAGGATGAAAATCTCCTTGCGACGCGCGGCGGAGGAAAATTCATGACGAAAAACTCCCGTCGACGCGAGAATCAGACAAAAACATCCTGACGGAGAGCCCGCGACGCCAGAATCAGACAAAAACGTCCTGACAGGGAGCCCGCGATGAAAAATTGAGGAAAAATCACGCTGTAAATGAGCCGTCGACGCGAGATTGGTGTC
>CBHTTJ010000191.1:0-11090 GCA_966095605.1 uncultured bacterium
CGAGGGTGTTTTTTTAGAGCAAAAATCTTCATCTGTACAGTCGAGAGTCTTTTTTAAGAGCAAAAATGAGTGTCTTTCTAGATTTCCGGACGTTTTTGGAGCAAAATTCGTCGGTTGGATAGAGGAGAGCTACTTCAAGCCCCTTCGCGTTGAGTCTCGTCCGCCGAAAATACCGAGGAATCTGTTTAGAACTCTCCAAAGAAGGCTTCGGAGAACCATATATGATGTGCAAATAGTCTTCAGAAGTCTTCTTTGGACCATCTGCACGTGTAAGTCGCCTTTTGGAAGTCCCCCGCCGACCATATTTACGCGCAAGTTGGCCCTGGAAGTCTGCCGAAACCTCGTTCTCATATCACTACAATCGGGGAGTGCTCCAGAAAGCTTCTCCCGGAAAAACGCCTTTCCATCCTCTAAAGGCCTCGAAATTCTTTACAATCCCGTTAGGTCGCCACAAGGTCGACGTCACCGCACCCATGATCAAAACACTCCTGCTTTTCGTCGTCGGCTTCCTGGCACAACCCGCACTCCAGGCAGCAACAGAACGCAGCTTTTATGTGGCACCGAATGGTCGAGATGGGAATTCCGGCACCGAACGGCACCCGTTCGCCACGCTGGAAAAAGCGCGGGATGCGGTGCGGAAATTAAGTAAGAAAGAACGTTCTTGTCCGATAATCGTCTGGATTCGCGGAGGGACATACCGATTGCAGAAATCATTCGAGTTGACCGCGGAGGATTCCGGGCAATCGAATGCACCGATTGTTTATCGAGCCTTCAAAGGAGAACATCCTTCTTTCATCGGCGGACTGGATCTCCCGATCACGGCCTTTCATTCGGTCACCAACGAAACTGTGCTGAAACGACTGGATGCCAGTGCGCGCACGAATGTCGTGGAAGCGAATTTAACGAAGTTGGGTGTCACTGACTTTGGTTCCGTGTGGCCGAACCAGTTTCGCGGTTACAATGGCTGGCCGGAATTATTTTATAACGACCAGGCGATGCATCTGGCGCGGTGGCCAAACAGTGGGTTCGCAAGAATGGGTGCCGTCATTGATTCCGGATCCAAGCCTCGTTACGGAGAGAAACCCGATCGGCCCGGCAAGTTTGTTTACGAGGGAGATCGACCAGAACGCTGGTTAAACAGCGAGGAAGTGTTCCTCGATGGATTCTGGTCTTACAAATGGTACAACGAATGTCTCAAGGTCGGCAAAATCGATCCAAAAGATAAAACCATCCAATTTGTCAGCCCGCACGTCTACGGCGTCGGCGGACCTTCCGGTGGTGATTTTTATGCACTGAATCTTTTGGAAGAATTGGATGCGCCGGAGGAATATTATCTCGATCGCAAAGCAGGCATCCTCTATTTCTGGCCTCCCCGCCAGGACCGCCCTTCGTCCGGGATTGAAGGCTCGTCACGCACAACACTATCTCTCCTGCAAACGAGTTTGTTCGCTTTCACCAATGTGTCCAATGTCACGGTCGAGGGTTTGCGTCTTGAAATGTCGCGCGGTGCGGCAATCACCGTCCGCGAAGGCCATGACGTTTTGATCACCAACTGCATTATTCGAAACCTCGCCACGGATGCTGTTTCGATTTCCGGAGGCGCGAACAATGGCATTGCGGGATGTGAACTTTCTGGGATCGGCGGCGCCGGCGTTTCCCTCGATGGCGGCAATCGAACGAATCTCATTTCCTGCGGCAATTACGCCGACAACAATCATATCCATCATTTTGGCCGACTCTTTCGCACACACAAAGACGCGATCTTCCTGAATGGATGCGGCTGTCGCGCCACGCACAATTTAATTCACGATGCACCGCATCACGCGATGGATTTCAGCGGGAACGATCACCTGATGGAGTTCAACGAAATTCATCACGTCTGTCAGGAAACAGACGATGCCGGGGCAATCTACACGGGACGCCATTGGTCCGTGCAGGGGAATATGATTCGTTACAACTACATCCACGAGATCGGCGGCGGACCACACGTTGGAAATCAGGCGATTTATCTCGATGACTGTGCGGCTGGAACGACTTGCTATGGCAACGTAATCACCAAAACGATGCGCGGATTTTTACTTGGCGGCGGCCGCGACAATGTCATTCGCAATAACATCATCGTTGATTGTCCGGTTCCCGTTTTCATCGATAATCGCGGCATCGACTCTGCCGCGACGAAAGACGAAAACTGGACAACGCTCTCAGGCGATTTGAAAACGATGCCGTTTACCGAAGAACCATGGAAGAGTCGGTATCCCTACCTTTTGGATTATCTGCAAGACCGACCTGGATATCCTCTGCGGAATCAAGTCGAGAACAACTTGATCATCGGCGGTGGCGATATGTACCTCGCGAAAGAGGCCCGCGAACTCGGCACTGTTCAAAATAATCTTCAACTCAAAGAGGATCCCGGCTTTGTCGACTTTCCGCACGCCAACTATCAGCTAAAGGAGTCGGCCGATGTGGAAAAGCGGCTTGCAGGATTTAAACGAGTGCCGTTCGAAAAAATGGGTTTGCGGAAGCGGTGACCCTGTTTCATCGAAATCTTCAGCTGGCGTCAGTTCCTGGATACGGAGTATCTTTAGAAATCAACTATGTCTGCGCCCGACGAGATTCCCGAATCGCAGCCTGATTCGGACGAAAAAGAACTCTGCTTGAGCTGCATGTTTCCAAATGATCCGAACACTCATTTCTGCAGCAATTGCCGGGCGCCAATGAGTTCCTATGCGGCCACGGGTCCGTTCGAGCGCATCCTCGCGGAAGGACATGTTTATCGGCAAGCTGCGGAACGACCTCGAAAATTGATCGTGGTTTTAGGCGTGTGGTTAATATTTGTTCCAATGGCAATTGCTGGAGTGACGCTGATCTTCATCGGACGCGATGAAGGATTGCGCTATTTTTTCCCGGGCGTTTTCTCCCTGGTGATTTCGGTAGCGATGATTCTGAGGACCACCATAAGCTATTTCAAACAACCACGAATGATTGAGTCCAACGACAGTTGCCCGCAGGGAACTCGGAAATCGTCTCCCTAGAACCCCCAGGCCGTCGTTTTCTTCCTAAAAAGATTTCGACGCATGGCGGCTGGATGTGATAAAACGACGCGCTTTTCACCTCGTTTGAGTGAAAGGTTTTAACAAACAACAATTCAGTTCAATCAACCATGAGACAACCAATTCTCTCTGTTCGTCTTCCTTTGTTTGCTGTCGTCGCGCTCTTTTCGTTCAGCGCATTCGCCGATTCCAATTCCACCACCAATGCCGCTCCAACGCCCAAGTGGGATACCAGCGCCGCCGCGGGACTCACGCTCACGCGCGGCAACAGCGATACCGTGGTGTTTACTGCCAGCATTTTGGCCAGCCGCAAAGGTGGTCAAAACGAATGGGCACTCGGTGCAGATGCGACTTATGGCGAAAACAACAGTGTGAAGAACAACGAAAGTTTGCACGGCTTCGTGCAATATAATCGACTGCTGAACGACCGCCTCTACATTTATGGTCGCGTTGATGCGTTGCACGATGAAATTGCCGACGTGAAGTATCGGCTCACGTTCAGCCCCGGTGCCGGTTATTATTTCATCAAGAATGACAAAACGCGCCTGAGCGCCGAAGTTGGTCCTGGTTTCATTTACGAACGTCAGGGGGGAAAAGAAAACAGCTACGTGACCCTGCGTGCCGCTGAACGTTTCGAACACAAGCTCAACGACCGCGCGAAAATCTGGCAATCACTGGAAGTCCTGCCGCAGGTGGATCGATTCAAAAATACAATCTTCATCGGCGAAGTCGGCGTGGAAACAGCGATGACAAAAAAGTTGAGCCTCCGCGCTTATCTCCAGGATACCTTCGACAACGAACCAGCGCCCGGTCGTAAACAGAACGACCTGAAGCTGGTGACAGCATTGGCGTATAAGTTTTAAGCATTGATCGAGGGCGGACGGTGCTGACTTTGGTTCATCACCTCCGCCCTTTTCCTTTCTCCGCGATTCAGGGCGATCCCCGGGCTGACAATTGTAACCTCTGTCCTATGATCCGGCTCCTTAACAGGATCATTATGATGCGAAGGATTTTAGCTATCGCGGGCACACTACTGCTCGCCGTCCAAAGTGTTTTCTCTGCCAAGAACGGCCAGGACCGTCCTAACATTATTTTTCTTCTCGCGGATGATATGGGTTTTATGGACGTCGCGTTCAATAATCCGAAAAGCTTTTATCGAACACCAAACCTGGATGCGCTGGCACGCAGCGGAATGCGATTTACCCAGGGTTATGCCGCTTGTTGTGTTTGCTCGCCGACTCGCGGGAGCATCATGACGGGTAAGTATCCTCCACGATTTGGCATTACGGATTACATCGGTCAAAACCGTCCCGGCAAATTAACTCCTGCACCTAACGCCCGGTTTCTACCTCTGGAAGAAATCACGATCGCGGAAACATTTCGTAAGGCCGGTTACGCCACTTTCTTTTCCGGCAAATGGCATCTCGGCAATGGCGACTATTCTCCCAATGCACAAGGATTCGGTCCGGGGTTGACGGGAAAAGGTTCCTTTTATTACCCGACCGAAAAATCTTCACGCGATCCGAAGGACGATCCAAAAACTACAGAGCGCATCGTGGATGATGCGGTGAAATTTATCTCAGAACACAAGAACCAGCCTTTCTTCGCCTATGTTCCCTTTCTCGCTGTGCACATACCAATCGGGGCTCGGGACGACCTGATCAAAAAATATGAGGCGGCGAAAAGCTCAGCTCCCCCTGAAGCCTGGGGCAAAGAACGACAAAGCAAAGTCCGTCTAGTCCAGAATCACGCAGCCTACGCCGCCATGGTGGAGCAACTCGACAGCGGAATCGGACGCTTGCTTGGGGCGTTGGAAAGCAACGGCCTCGCCGACAAAACTATTGTGGTTTTCACCTCGGACAATGGCGGTCTCGCTACTGCGGAAGGACATCCGACGTCGAACTTTCCTCTGCGTGGGGGAAAGGGTTGGCCTTACGAAGGCGGGATTCGCACGCCATGGGTCATTCGAGCACCCGGAGTGACCAAACGCAGCACGGTTTGCGAAACACCCGTCGTCACCACCGATTTTTATCCTACGCTATTGGATCTGGCCGGCTTGCCCTTGGCACCTGAGCAACATCGCGACGGAGTAAGTCTTGTTCCCCTTTTGAAAAACAAAAAACTCAAACGAGGCGCACCCTTGTTCTGGCATTACCCCCATTACGGTAACCAGGGTGGAGCGCCCTGCGGGACGATTCGCGACGGCGATTGGAAAATGATTGAGTGGTTTGAAGATGGGAGTCGTGAACTCTACAATATTAAGAACGATCCCGGCGAAACGAAGGATCTGGCCGCTGAAAATCCGAAGAAGATCAAGGAATTGCAGGAGCGTCTCATTAGATGGCGTAAAGAAGTCGGCGCGATCATGCCAACACGCGCAAATCAGTAGTTTTAGCTCACGGAACTTTAACGAGGCGGAAGAATTGTTTCGCCAGATTCGTAGAACTCAAGGTCGCCACGCCTGTCCCGGTCGTCGGGATTATCACAGGAAACGTTCGCCCCCAGGTCGTCAGATTGGTCGAACTTTGCAACTCATACGGCTCATAGGCCTTTGCTTCCCACCGCAGCTGCGAAGCAGTCATCGATGTAAAATGCAGATTTGAAGCTTTATCCGTGGGATTGGTACCCAAAAGAAACTCCTGAAGGTTGGTTAAACCATCGCCATCGTAGTCATCGCCCGGATGACGATTCGGTCCCGCATCCGGGTCGAAGTCACCAAAGTACTGTGTCATCCAGTTTGCCGGAATACCTTCTTCAAAATAATCAGCATCCAATCCCAGAACGCGGAAAAGCACATAAGGCGAAGCATTGGTTCCATCAAGGATGCGCGCGTAAACATGGCCATAGGTCGAATTACCGGCGGGATCAAGTCGACCGGTCTGATAAAATCCATTGGGGATGAATCGGATACGATTTCCCGAAAGGACCGTAAATGAACCGGCACCCGTGTTCGCGTTCGTCAAGACGAGAGTTAAATTGGTCGTCTGAAGATCATAGCCGCGCATTTCTACTTCATTAATACCTGATACAAAAAACCCAACATCTGGATAGGTCACCGCATTGAGAATGCGAGGAATGGTGAATGGCGGCGTGTTGTTCGTCGGATACTGTGAACGCAGAATTGGTGGATCGTAGGCACCCAGCGTCGCTCCTCGACCTCCTCCATGGAGTTGAAAATACATCGTCGCATTTGCCAGCAGAGAGTTAGTCTCTGGAAAGGTTTCACTTGAATGAGCCATCCCAAGCGCATGACCAAACTCATGGCATAAAACTTCCGCCATCGTGACAGGATTCTGCACTTCGAAAGCGGTGTGTTTCAAAACGAGAAAACCACAGGTACTGGCATGAAAATCGTTACTGGCCACATTCCCACCGGTCGTCCACCCGGAAGCAACCAGTTTGGTCGTGTTGAAATAACGTCCGCCACGGCCGAGCACAAGCGGGTCGGTGATTGAGTTATAAAGGTCGTGCAGTTGCACACGAATTTTGCCATCGTCCGAAGAGATCGTTGACGCAGCGACACCAAAGCTCTGGAAGCCGGCAAACTGAAATTGGACATTCGCAACCGCAGACCATGCGCTCAACGCCTGGTACACCGCATTGGTCGCCTGTGCCAAAGTAATGCCAGCTGGCAACGCGTCAGCATCGATCAAATACTGAATAGGCACCCCCTGGTCGGTGGCAACAAACCGCGAACCAAGACCATCGCTATGCGTCGATAAACCAAGCGCCGACGACGAAGGAGCACCACCGTTGATGGTCGAATTGCCAATCGCCAGATCAATATCGCCCGCCTCGTCGGTCAGATCCATCACCTTGATGTTTCCCGCCGGCTTGCTGCGCAAATGTTTCAAAAGTTTCTCATCTGACTGGAGAAAACTGACAACACCGTGACTTGCCGTAAGTCGTCCGTCATGTTTGCGGGAAACAAAAAGGACCCTTTCGTCACCAACTTTGAATTGCGGGTTGTATCCATCGAGCACGCCAACGTTGTCCACCTCGCCACCTTCGTTGACGATTTTTATCACGCGAGGCAGTTTGCCTTTGAATACTTCGTCGACTCGAACGAAAGCGCGGGTTTGAACGAGCCCATTTTCGACAAATGATTCGGTTTTGAGAATGGTGCCTTGAAAAACACCAGCCGCTTCGTCGAGTTGAGCATCGATGGTTAAAGGTTTAAAGGAAGAGGCATTGGCTGAAACCATCATCGCAGCCAAAAGAGAGGCACAGACCGTTCGGGGGACCAAATTCATGCAGCGTGAATAATAGAAAAGCGAGCAGTCGGCAGCAAGCAAACATCGCAGGGAGTAAAGGATGCTTTCAACCCTTTCTATGAACCTATCGTGTCTCTTCGCTCTTCAAATATTTCACCACCGCTTCAGTCCGTGAACGGACATGAAGCTTCGCGTAGATGTGGTCAATGTGCGTGCGGACGGTAAAGGTGCTGATGGAAAGGGCGTCGGCGATTTCTTTATTCTGAAAACCTTTCACCAGGTAATCGAGAATCTCGACTTCCCGCCTGGTTAAATCATTAGCCGAGGGCTCAGCCCTGGGTTGCTGAAAATAACGGACGACTTTCAACGCAATGATGCTCGACATGGGGGCACCGCCAGAATGCACCTCTGTAATCGCTTCGAATATTTCCGCCGGAGACGCGCGTTTGGTCAGATAACCACTCGCTCCAGCCTTCAAGGATTCAAAGACCTGCTCATCATCGCCACAAATGGTCAACATGATGACATGCAAATGCGGCGCGGCTTTCTTCAATTTCTCAACGCATTTAATTCCCGACATCTTGGGCAGGTTGATGTCCATCAGGACAACGTCCGGCCAGTCGGACGGCATCTGTTTCAAAGCAGCTTCCGCATTTGGAAATGCACCGACGCAACGAAAAGCCTCCGAGCTGTTCAAAAGGATGCTCATGCTTTCACGCAGTCTGGCGTCATCTTCGACAATGGAAACTTTAATGGAGGTGGCCATGTTAAAGGTGGATTTCAAAACGGATTGTGGTTCCCCTGCCCGGCTCGGTCAACACCATGCAACACCCTTTTACCGCGCGCAGGCGTCGTTCCATATTTTGCAAGCCGTTGCCGGCCGTGGACGTATTTCCCGGTTCAAAACCTTTTCCGTTGTCCTCAATGGAAACGACCAGCTTCGAATTGGCCAGGGAGAGAGCAATTCGCACCTCCGATGCTTGCGCATGTTTCACCACGTTATGCAAAGCCTCTTTCACGGCGAGAAAAATATTATGCCGCACTTCAGAGGAGAGCGCGCGATCGGGCAAATGTGTGGGGCAATCGAAGCGGCATCGAATCGAACTGGATTGAAGGAACGGCTGGGCAAAGCCGCGAATATAGTCAGCCAATTTTTCAACCGAATCATTGGTAGGATTCACGGCCCAGACGATGGAATGGAGGTTATCGATCAGTTCGCCGGCCGCACTGGAAACACGCTGACTTTGCTGCGCCACCGATTCAGGTCGATCTTTGCTTTGCAACGTCAAGTTACTCAGCACGCGAATCTCCGTCAGCCGCGCCCCCAATTCATCGTGCATATCCTGGGCAATACGGGAGCGTTCCTTTTCAATGGCAGTCTGACGTTCCATGCGTTCGAGTTTCGTCTCGAGATTTTTCCAGGTAACAAAACGCACTGCGCCAGCAACGCAGCCAATCGCCAACAGTAGAATGAATCCCTTGAATGGCTTCGTCTGCCAGAAATGCGGAAGCAAAACGACGCTCAGGCACGTCGGACGTGGACTCCAGGTTCCGTCGTTGTTGCAGGCGATTACCTGAAAGATGTAACTGCCCGGTTCCAGATTATTGTAATAAGCGGCCCGACGTGTACCAGCATCGACCCAATCCAGATCCACTCCTTCCAGTTTATATTTGAAGCGGTTTTTCTCGGCAGCAGGATAACTGAGCGCCGCGTAATGAAATTCCAGCTCTCCGCGGCCTGGCGGAATTGCAATAGACGCACTGTTGGTCATCAATTTCGTCGTTTCATCGCAGCCCACCATCAGTTTGTCGGCAAAGAGCTCATTGATTACCACCACTGGCGGCACTTCGTTTACCTTGAACTTCGGATCCGCCACGACCAGCCCTTTCGTCGTGGCAAACCAAAGGCGCCCATCGCGAGCCTTCCATCCGCCCGGCTTCGCAACATTGCTGCAGATGATGCTGATCATGCCGTCATCTTTCCCGTAGGAGGCACACGGGATCTCCGAAATTTCTCCACGATCCAGTTGATCCAGAGCTCTTTTACTCACGCGAAAAATCCCTTTTAGAGAAGTCATCCAAAGGTAGCCGTAATCGTCTTCAACAATTTCCAGGACGTCGTCATTGAACAGGCCCTGCCTCGTCGTGTAGGTCGCTATGCGAACGGTGGCCACCGGTTTGTGAAGGTCTTCACCGCGAATTCGATTCAGGCCTCCTCCAGTCGTGCCAATCCAAAGATTGTTTTCCTTATCCTGGTAAAGGGCGGAAATTATGTTGTGCGACAAACCCTCCTTCGTCGTAAAACCCGTAAATGCTCCGTCCTTCAAGCGCGTCAAACCGGAAGTCGTCCCAATCCAAAGGAGATTTTCGTTGTCCTCGTAAATTACCTTTACCGCATCGCCTACCAGACCACCGCCCTTCGTGTATCGAAAAAACTTTCCGTTCTGCAAAACCGAAAGGGAACGGCTGGTTCCTATCCAGATTTGACCGGCGTGATCCTCGTGGATTACCGGCACCCCGATGCGGTCCAATCCAGCTTCATCTCCGTAATGACTCATGACGCCGTCCTTCCAACGATACAAACCGTCTCCATGATCGGTGCCGAACCAAAGACTCCCGTCGCGCCCACTGCACAGCGATAAAATGCGATTATTGGAAACTCGATTGGTAATGGCGAAACTCACCATCCGGTCGCCTTGCAAATTAAAAAGGCCACCACCCCACGTACCACACCAGATCGTTCCGGCGCGGTCCTCAATCACAGACATCACATTGTTGTGAGTCAGTCCCTGCTGTTTGGTAATAGCGAAGATGGGCTTTGCTTTTAAGCGAGCCAATCCCTCCTTGCTTCCAACCCAAATGTCTCCCTCACGATCTTCGAGCATGCAGTTCACCAGGTCATACGCCGTCCCTTCATTCGTAAGCTCAGTGACAAACTTCCCGTCGACCCAGCGATTCAATCCTCCGTAAGTTCCAATCCAGAAGTTCCCGCGGCTATCTGAATAAATCATGTCGATGAAATCATCGGAGAGCCCGCCGCGATTCTTATCAAAATGCTCCCAATGATCATTGTTCCGACGGTACAAACCAGCTTGTGTTCCTACCCACAAATTTCCCTGGGGATCTTTGCGAACAACTCGAATCCCCCGCCCCAGTTCCTTCGACATTTCTGGAACAGAAATAGTCGCATCTTTCATCCGGCACAACCCGTTGTCCGTTGCGATCCACAAACTCCCCAACCCGTCATCACAGACCGACCGCACGACATTGCTAGGCAATCCATCTTTATTGGTAAAATTGCGAAAGACTCCATCCTGGAATCGGGTTAACCCGCCGGCACGCCCAATCCAGACCGCTCCCTCATTGTCGACATACAGCATTCGAACATCGTCATCGGGAATACCGTCCGCGATGCCATAACGCCAAACCTTTCCATCTTTATAACGCGCTACTCCGTGAGCGGTGCCGATCCATAAATTCCCGTTTCGATCTTCACAGAGAGAGGAAATATTTTCCCGGACACCTCCGCGCATTTCGAGACCAACGAACCGCATCCCATCGAATCGTTCGACTCCTCGTCGTGTACCAATCCATATGTACCCATCGCGAGTTTGCACCAGGGCCTGCACCGAATCGTGCGGCAAACCCTGCTCACTTTGCCAGACGCGCTGGACGTACGGGGACACGTAGCCGGACGCCACGCCCTCAGACCTCGAAGCGAAGAAAAAAAGTATCAACCCGGCCAAAAGGCAGCCATGAAAGCACGGGACGGCAGGACGGAGAAAAGCGTTCATGGATGGGGAAATTGTTAGTCAATCGAAGCGAT
>CBHTTJ010000192.1:0-10685 GCA_966095605.1 uncultured bacterium
CGCTTGAAATGACGATTTTGGATCGTTTATCGACGTCGCAATGCTTGTAACAATCTGTTGATCCAAGCGGGGTGAGAATTTAAACGGTTTTGTTGGATCTTCCCTGGCCCGGAAACACATTTCCAACGCCTTGACACATCTTTCCGCAATCTCCATTTTCTCTGGTCGCGCTAATCGCGGAACAATTTTTATGAACAACACACATAACCTGTTTAACTCCCTCCAGAAGTTCGATCTCGGGAACGGTCAGCAAGGCTTGTTTTTCTCTTTGCCCGCGCTCGAAAAAGCGGGAATCGGTCATATTTCCCAATTGCCTGTCTCCATCCGAATCGTGCTCGAGTCCGTCCTCCGCAATTGCGACGGCAAACGCGTCATCGAAAAGAACGTGACGCAACTCGCTCTCTGGCAACCGACCGCCACGCGCACGGAAGAAATTCCGTTCGTCGTCGCCCGCATTGTTCTCCAGGATTTCACAGGTGTCCCCCTGCTCGTTGATCTCGCGGCGATGCGCTCCGCCGTGGCGCGTCTGGAAAAGAATCCAAAAATCATCGAACCGCTCGTTCCCGTCGACCTCGTGGTCGACCACTCGGTCCAGGTCGATTTCGCCGGCAGTGCCGACGCAATGCAACGCAACCTCGACATGGAATTTTCGCGCAACCGCGAGCGCTATCAATTCCTGAAGTGGGGCATGCAGGCTTTCGATACTTTCAAAGTTGTTCCACCGGGCATCGGTATCGTGCACCAGGTGAACCTGGAATATCTCGCGAAGGGCGTTCTCTCCGACAAACACGGCGTTTACTATCCGGATACTCTCGTCGGAACGGACTCGCATACGACGATGATCAACGGCCTCGGTATTGTGGGCTGGGGCGTCGGTGGCATCGAAGCCGAAGCCGGGATGCTCGGTCAGCCGGTGTATTTCCTCACGCCCGATGTCGTGGGTGTTCATTTGACGGGCGCCTTGAAAGAAGGCGTCACTGCAACCGATCTTGCTTTGACGATCACGCAAATGCTCCGCAAGGCGAAAGTCGTCGGCAAGTTCGTTGAATTCTACGGCCCCGGCGCCGCGGCATTGAATCTCGTCGACCGCGCGACGATTGCGAACATGGCTCCGGAATATGGCGCGACGATGGGCTTCTTCCCAATCGACGACGAAACTGTTCGTTACCTCCGTGGCACTGGCCGCAGCGAAGAGCAGTGCAAGACTTACGAAAATTATTACAAAGCGCAGGGCCTCTTTGGTATGCCGAAGAAAGGTGAGATCAAATACTCGACCGACCTCGAACTGGATTTGTCGACCGTCTCGCCGAGCGTTGCAGGTCCGAAGCGTCCGCAAGACCGTATCGAACTCAACAAATTGAAGGATGAGTTCACCAAGACATTTGCGAAGCCGATCACGGAAAGTGGCTTTGGTAAAGCGGCCGAAGAATTGACGAAGACTTACCGTGTGGAATGCGATGGCGGCACTGCCCCCGGCGGCGGCAGCCAGAAACCGGTATCACACAAGGAGTCGGTCGCCAAGAACACCAATCCAACCACGGAATTGGAAATGGCGAACAATCGTCCGACACCGGATCCCGTCGAGGCACCGACCTTTGTTTGCGGCGGCGAAATCCGTCATGGCAGTGTTTTGATCGCGGCGATTACCAGCTGCACCAACACCAGCAACCCGGGCGTCATGCTCGCGGCTGGTCTCGTGGCGAAGAAAGCAGTGGAACGCGGATTGACCCCGAATCCATTGGTGAAAGCGTCCTTGGCCCCGGGATCGCGCGTGGTGAGTGATTATCTTTCCAAAACGGGTCTCCAGCCGTTTCTTGATAAGCTCGGTTTCAACCTTGTCGGTTACGGTTGCACCACGTGCATCGGAAACTCGGGACCATTGGCCGCTCCGATTGAAGATGCCGTTGTGAAAAACGACCTCGTCGCCGCGAGCGTGTTGTCGGGCAACCGCAATTTCGAAGCCCGCGTACATCAAAGCATCAAAGCCAACTTCCTGATGTCCCCTCCCCTTGTCGTCGCATTCGCGCTCGCGGGTCGTGTCGACATCGATCTCGGTAAAGAACCGATCGGCAAAGGCAAGAAGGGTGAAGATGTTTACCTCAAAGATATCTGGCCGAGCCTGAAAGAAGTCGCTGACTTGATGTCATCGGCTCTCACGCCGCAGGTCTTCGCATCGCTCTACAAAGATTTTGAAAAACAGAATCCGAAGTGGAACGAAATTCCGTCGAGCATTGGCAACGTTTACGAATGGGACGAAAAGAGCACCTACATCCAGGAGCCGCCGTTCTTCACGAACTTCAGCCTCAAGCCCGGCGAAATTAAAGAAATCTCCGGCGCCCGTGCTTTGGGTATTTTCGGCGACAGCGTGACCACCGACCATATTTCGCCCGCCGGCAGCATCAAGAAGACGTCTCCTGCCGGGAAATATCTCGTCGATCACGGTGTCGATTACGTCGATTTCAACAGCTACGGCTCACGTCGCGGTAACGACCGCGTCATGACTCGCGGCACCTTTGCCAACGTTCGCATCAAGAACCTGATGGTTCCAGGCGTCGAAGGCGGCGTGACCAAATACCAGCCGACGGCGGAACAAATGCCGATTTACGATGCGGCAGTAAAATATGCGGAACACAAAACCCCGTTGATCATTCTCGCAGGACAGGAATATGGCACCGGTAGCTCACGCGATTGGGCGGCCAAAGGCACAAACCTCCTCGGTGTGAAAGTGGTCGTCGCGCAAAGCTTTGAACGTATCCATCGTTCGAACCTCGTGGGCATGGGCGTTTTGCCGTTGCAATTCCAGGAAGGAACGACAGCCCAAACCTTGAAACTTGATGGTACGGAAGTTTACGACGTCGTCGGCCTCGGTGCGAATCTCAAGCCGCAACAAGACCTGACACTCCGCATTACCCGCGCCGACAAGAGCGTCGTGGAAGTGCCTGTTCGCTGCCGCATCGATACTCCGATCGAAATCGATTACTACCAGCACGGTGGCATCCTGCCTTACGTGTTGCGTCAATTGATCGCAAAGGCGTAATCAGGAATTAAACAAAAACCCTGCAACAGCGTTATGCGGTTGCAGGGTTTTCTTTTTTTAAAGATCGCTTACAAAGAGGCGAAGAGCTTTTCCAGGAATTCACGGTTGAAACGCGCTCCGGCGGTTACATCTTCGTAGTTTTTACCGGCGGCACATTCCACCATCACCGGCCCATTGAACCCCGCTTTCTTCAACTCGCCAAAGACGCCTGGGAAATTCGCTTTTCCGGAACCGAATGCAATCATGACGTTCCCTTTTTGTTCGTTGCAATCCTTCGCGCAAACGCCCGTGACGTGTTCGGCGATTGGCTTCAGTTGCTCAACAGGATCGAGACCGGTGTAATAAACAATGTTCCCGGCGTCGTACCAGATTTTGAAATTCGGACGCTTCACTTTCGCCATGCAGCGTTGGATTTCTTCCGCGGCGCCGCTACCGCCACCGTGCGGTTTCAAAACAATTTTGATGCCTTTTTCCTGCGCATAATCCGCTGCATCGGCCATCATTTTGTAATAGGTGTCGTACTGTTCCGCTTTATCCACACCAAACGTCAGCAACGTTTCGAGACCGAGCACTTTGCCATTATCAATTTGCTTGCGGGTGTCTTTGATCGCTTCATCGAGAGCCAGATCAGGCCGTGTGCGGAGCGCGCCCATATTGGCAACGAGCCCGGCCGCCTTGATTTTTTTCTTTAAGCCTTCGAGATATTCCGGCGTCGCGTCAACACCCACGAATGGCTCGTCCGGCATACGCGTCAAAAGCCCCGTCAATTTGTAGCCTGCTTCCTTGATTCCTTTCAGCGCCACGTCATAACCCCAGTTCGCCGGCATCGCTTTCTCCAGCGACACCGTCTTCGTTCCATGGGCTTGCATCCATGGTCGGTTGAAACAACCAATCGGCCAGTTGACACCTTTATCTTTAGCCAACACGGAAGTACCTGCGGCGACGGCAACGGCAGCGGTGGCCGAAGTTTTCAAAAAGTTACGACGACTCATGGAGTTCATGTTCATTGGAAATAAAACGGAGAATCTACAGAGGACCGCCGACTCTCAAGGAAATTTATCAGATGAAAGATTCCGCAATCTTCACGGGTAAGGGAACTTTCCCTGATTGGCGCTGGTATCATCAGTACCAACGCTGTAAGTCTCCCACCATTTTTTGGAGTTCACGAATTCTCCGTGTCCGTCTGCAAAAGCTACGTTTGCCCCTTCCGTACCGTGCGCATCCAGTCTGTTTGGCGCATTCTCGTAATTAACTCCCGGATGAACCTGTAAACGTTCCATTAAAACAAAAATGCGAGCCGGTCCGGGCATTACATTTTGATAACGCGACGTCCCGGGATAAGTCACACCATTGATATACGTCTGGACTGAGTTCAACGTTTTGCGGGGACGATACGCCAAATCGTAACGGTGCCAGAAACCGAACACTTCATAGCTGTGCCCGTTCGTAGCGTTCCGATCGGCGGCTTTGCTGGAAAGATCCGTGTAGGTGTTCACGAGGATGCCACCAATGTTCACAGGAGCTTTAAAATTTGGATTCACGAAATTACGCGTGGAAGGGCAAACAAAGGATTTAAGATTCGGAACATAACTGGCACCAGGTCCGAGGCCGTACAACCAATTCAGATCGTCGTCCGCCATTTGGTTTTGAGTGCCAACATCAATTGGATTTCCTGCGCCGTTCGGCACGAGCGTTCCCGTCAACATGCCGCGGGGTCCAGTCAAAATGGAATTTCCCTGATCCGAGTCCTCAGCAAAGAGGTGAAAGCCGATGGCCATTTGTTTCGTATTCGACAAACACGACGCTCGATATCCCCGTTCCTTCGCCTTGGCGAGAGCAGGCAAAAGCATCGCCGCAAGGATTGCAATAATGGCAATGACGACAAGCAATTCGATCAAAGTGAATCCGGCGCGAGTGCAGATTTTGCGGTGGGAGGAACAATTTCGACACGGACGAGAAACGTTCATAGGAGATATGTAGATGATCTAAGGTTTGCTATTTAAGTCAAGCGGGGCCACTCCGTTTGTTACGATTAAAGCCCCGGAAAACGTGACTTTTCAGCGTGGTTGCGTTGAGCTAGGATGCAATAAAGCCCCTCCAAAGTTTCAGCAATTCCGCGAATGAAAATCTCATTTCTACCCGCGCTGGCAGCAGGTTTCCTCTTTGCCTCTATTGCCTCAGCGCAGACAACAAAAGTCCTGACGCCGCTCAGTTCGTTTGGTCCCCATAGCGATGGCACGTTGCGTCCGGGAGACGCCGCCTACGTTACCGGTGGATCCTATCAACGTGGCCTGTCCTACAATCCCGCGACAGGGAACCTGATCTTTGTCGATCGGCAGGCGGATGGAAATGGCAGCCCTGTTTTTTCGGGCAGCATTTATATTCTCGATCCGTTCACCGGCAATAATCTCGGAACCTTGAATCCCGGCGACATGGCCACTGGAACCTACGTCGATTGCGCTGTGGCAGTCGCGGACGACGGTGCCATTTATGTCGGGAACATGGTGAATAGCGCGTCGGTTTCTCCTTACATTATTTATCGCTGGAACAGTGAATCCGATGGCAACCCACCCACCGTCGTTTACTCCGGTGATCCCGCCCCCGGTGTCACTCCACGTTGGGGCGAAACAATGGATATTCGCGGAAGCGGCGCCGATACGCAGATCATTATCGCTTCAAAAACCCAAACGGGTGGCGGCGGCACGAATGTTGTTATTTTCACTGCCAGTGACAGTGCCGCGACCAACTTTATTCCTCATTTGTTAAAAACGGACCTTACTTCGCTCGACGGAGGCGGGAGCGGTGACCCAGGACTCGCCGTTGCTTTCGGCTCCGGCGACACATTTTGGACCAAACACAAGAATGCGGCTCCGTTGCGACAGTTAAGCTTTGATCTGGTTGCCAGCAACGCCACCACCATTCGCCTCATTTCCACCAATGTTCTTCCCGCCACGGTGAACCTTGGTCCTATTGCGGTCGACACCTCGAACAACCTCATGGCTCTGGTTGATCTTTCGCTCCCCAACACTGTCCGGCTTTACGATATTTCCAATACGAACATTCTCCCGGTATTGCTCGACATCGAAGCCTTCCAAACGAGTGTGGCGAATGCCAGCGCCGCAGCGGTTTACCTGGATTTTGGGGGCGGCAGATTATACGCGCACAGCATCAACAATGGAATTCTGGCCATGACCGTGGAGTCGGTGGCTATGAATCCGCCGACGTTTATCACCCAGCCGAGCGGTACCGTTCGTGTCGCTGAAGGCCGTTCCGTCTATTTCGAGACCTACGCCTCGCAGGCCACTTCGTATCAGTGGCAAAGGAATGGTTCAAATCTCCCCGGAGCAACGAACCCCACTCTGACCTTACTAAATGTCACAACCAATGACATCGGTTCCTATTCTGTGAATATTGCAAATGGAGCGGGAATAACTCTCGGCGACAGCAGCGCCCTATTGAATGTCGTAGCCGTTTCCAACTTGTATCGGCTTAGTCCGCTTTGGCTGTCCGCGCCGACGAGTGGCAATGCGTTGTCTCTAACGACAGGCAATTACATCAATCAAGGGGGAACCTCGTCCACGCCCAACCAACGCACGATCGCTTACAATGCTTCTGCGAATCAACTTCTCGTCCTGAGCCGCACGAACAACTCTGCCCAGACCTACAATATTTACGTGATCAACGCCACCAACGGCACTTACCAATACAGTTTGAAAACTACCGGTCTCGTCACCAGCGGCAATGTGCTTGGTCTCGTGGGCATCGCCGTCGCCGATGATGGCGCCGTGTACGCCTGTAATGTGGATACCAATGTGACAACCTCCGGCGTGCATGCAAATTGGCGACTGTGGCGCTGGGCCGATACCGGGCCGAATACAACGCCTACGCTGGTTTACTCCGGCGAACCAACGGGTCTTAACTACGGCATGCGTTGGGGCGACGTTTTATGCGCTCGCGGCAGCGGCATAAACACGCAAATTATCACCGACAACACCCGTATCAACGCGACCAATGCGACGCCATTTGTCGTGACGCTCACTCCCACGGACGGCACCCTCTCGAGTTTCGCCCCGGTTTACGCCGTCCTCGATCTGAGCGTGCCGTTTACTCCCATTGGACGCAGTTTGCAATTTGGGGCGAATGGGGAAAATACCGTCTGGCAAAAACACAAAGGCGCAGCGCTCGTGAATTTAACGTTTGATCCAACGGCCACCAGTGCGGGCAATGTCGTTTCAACCAGTGCCGGCTTTTCCTCAACGTTGGGCGGTGTCGCTATTGATTTCACCCGCAACCTCGCCGCTGGCGTGGACTTCAACGGGAATGCGTCGACACCCGATTCGGTTGCTCTCTACGACATATCTGATGCCAGCGCTCCGCTATTCATCAATCGTTACAATTTTCCTGCGAACCAATTTGCCAACGCGAACTTCATCTCTCAGGTCATCATTTCTGGAAATTACCTGTTTGCGATCGATGGCAACAACGGTCTGATGGCGTTCACGATTGCTTCCGGCCCCGCCAGTCCTCCCACAATTTTGTCTCAATCTGGAAACATCCGCATTGTTGAGGGACAGAATACTTCGATGTCTGTCTCATCCCCGGATGGCACTGGATATCAATGGTTGCGGAATAGTTCTAATATCGCGGGCGCGACGTCTTCCCTTTATTCGATCACGAATGCCCAGATCAGCGCTTCGGGAATTTACACGGCCGTCGTCACCAATCTCAGCGGAGCTACCACCAGCGCACCGATCAATCTCACGGTTATCTCCACGAACGACGTTTACCAGATCATGCAGAAATGGCCGTATTCCCCGGGCACCAATGAATTCGGTCAGTTCACCAATTATGTTACCTACAACGGCGGAAGCGGCACACCGAATGAACGGTCGATTGCTTACAATGCTTTGTCGAATCAACTCTACGTTGTGCAAAAGAGCGGCAGCGACTACGCCGTGCACGTGATCAACGCTGACACCGGGGCGGAACTCTACCAGTTGAATACCAATGGAATGTTCCTTGCCATTCCCGCATTGGGCGGTAGCACGGGCGTTGGGATTGACGCGATTGGGGTTTCTTCGGATGGATCGATCTACGCCTCCGCCATGACGGCGGATGGTTGCGGTTGCGCGAACCCGAACGGCGCGTGGAGACTTTATCGCTGGGCGAATTCTCACCCATCAACATTACCGGTCCAGGTTTTCCAGGGCGATCCAGCCGCGCAATCTTCGTCGTTGCGATGGGGCGACGTCATGTCGGTGCGTGGATCCGGGCTCGGAACGCAAATTGTCGTGAACAATTTGCAAGGCACTTTTGGAGCAGTCCTCACTCCTGCCGACAGTTCATTGAATACATTCGTCAGTGCGTATTTTACCCAGAGCAGTTCGAGCAGCCCGATTGGACGCAGCCTGCAATTCTCTGAAACGAGTTCCAATGCGATCTGGCAGAAGCGTTCGGGGCTGGAGTTGCAGTTGCTCAGCTATGATCTCGGCACTCAAACGAGCGCTCTCGTAACGAATTATTCGTCCTTCCCCTCGGCGATTGGACCGGTCTTTGTCGATAGTTCGAGAAATCTTGTGATCGGGATCAATTTCGCAGCCAGTGGTTCGCCAGACACAGTAGATCTGTATGACGTGACTCCGCCATTCACGACCCCGCTTCTGCTGAGCCGAAAAAATTTCCCGATTAACCATCAAGGCAATCAGAATTTGATCGGTCAGGTCGTGGTCTCGGGCAACCGAGTCTTTGCCCTCAGCGGCAATAACGGACTTGTGGCGTTTGACCTTATTCCACCGATCGTTCCGCAACTGACTGTAGGAGCTTCCGGCAATAATCTTACGATCACCTGGCCTTTGGCTCCGGCAGGCTTTGGCTTGCAGGGAACTCCCACGTTAACGCCGCCCGGCTGGACCAATGTCACCGCCACCGTCGATACGAATGGAGGTCAAAACACCATCATCCTGCAACGAACCGGTTCACAACAATATTTTCGCCTAAAAAAATAACACGGGTCCATCCATCCGCAGGCCGGCCTGGAGTCAGGTCGGCCTTTTTGTTTCTCCCCTTCTCTGCCAGGACTTTGCTTTTACGGAGAAAATGAGAAAGTAACGTCAATGCCTTTGCCAATCCTTACCGTGGCGCAGATGCGTGAATGGGAACGCGCAACGTGGGCCGCTGGCCAGACCGAGAACTTCGTCATCGAACAGGTCGGCGCCGCCATTGCCGCCCGCCTGATGCAGCTGACCAAAGCCGCTGATCGGATCTTGCTCCTCGCCGGCAAAGGTCACAACGGCGACGACGTCCGCGCGGCTATTCCGGCCTTAACTGATCGTAAAATCTCGCTGTTGGATGTGCGTGATCCGAACGCGTCCTTGCCGGAACTCACCAAACTGCTGAGGGAAACGCATCCATTTCGTTACGTTGTCGATGGACTTTTTGGAATTGGACTGAGCCGTCCTCTCGACGCTTCGTGGCAGGCGTTTATTGCTGCTTTGAATGCCGCCGACATTCCCATCGTTTCGATCGATGTTCCTTCAGGGTTAAATGCGGATTCAGGTCAACCCGAAGGCGCGGCGATCCGTGCTGCACTTACTCTGACCGTGGGCGCACCGAAGTCTGGCTTGCTATTGCTTGTTGCCCTTCCGTTCATTGGACGTTTGGAAGTGCTGACCAATGTCGGGCTCATTCCACTCACACAACAAACGGAATCCAATTGGATTTCGGCGGAGGATTTTCAGCAGTTTCCACCGGCCCGCGCTGTCAACACTCACAAAGGTTCCTTTGGACACGCGGTGCTGATTGCCGGGAGTTCAGGGTATCACGGTGCCGCGGTTCTCGCCGCGAAGGGGGCGTTGCGAGCGCAACCCGGCCTGGTTTCCGTCATAACACAAGATGCAGCGTATGTTCCCGTCGCCTCTCAGGTTCATGCCGCGATGGTTCACGCGTGGCGTTTTTCGCAACGTTTTCCTGACAACACGACCGCCCTGCTCTACGGCCCCGGCCTCGCCGGAAGCGACGTCGAAGAAGAATTAAAGAAAGAGCTGCGTCGTTCCTGGACAGAATCTCCATTGCCAATGGTGGTCGATGCGAGCGCATTGGATTGGCTTCCGCACGAAACAAACGTAAATGCCATTCGCGTAATCACCCCGCATCCCGGCGAAGCAGCGCGGCTTTTGCAAACCTCCTCCGCCAGTGTTCAGTCAAATCGCCTCGGTTCACTCCGCGAACTGTCGCGTCGTTTCGGCAACTGCTGGGTCGTTCTGAAAGGACATCAGACCTTGATTGGCCGAAGCGCCGGGAACGTTTTCGTCAACAGCTCCGGAAATCCTTTCCTCGCCCAGGGCGGCAGTGGAGATGTTCTCGCCGGATTGCTGACCGGCTTGCTTGCTCAACCTGGCTTTTCCAACGCACCGGAAAAAATCATTTGCTATGGAGTCTGGCGTCATGGGCATGCAGCCGATCTCCTCACCGCGACGAAGGGGGTCTGGACCAGCGAAGATTTAGCGAACACAGTTTAGAAATTTCCTGTTGAGAACGGTTACGCAGATTCCTCCAGCCTTAAAGAACGACAATTTTGTGAGAAAAAATTGGTCTTAGAGCGGTTGCCAAAAGTAATTTCCGGAATGGTGAAGCGGAGAGCCGGGCAGTG